>NZ_JAYFER010000357.1:0-15203 GCF_055795065.1 Lyngbya sp. CCY1209 | reverse complement strand
GGGGGGATGGGGGCGGGGGGGGGATCAAAATATACCTCATAGCATCGAAAACTGCTGTAATAATGCGATCGCTTTCTACATTCTCGCCTCCACTTCGGCAACCCGCCGCTTCACCTCCACCACGCTATCGGGGTTGAGGGAAATGGAGTCGATGCCGGCTTCCACCAAAAATTCCGCAAATTCGGGATAGTCGCTCGGCGCCTGACCGCAAATTCCCACCTTGCGTCCGGTTTCGCGGGCGGTTTTAATCAACCGTTGAATCATCCGTTTAACGGCCAAATCTCGCTCGTCGAACAGTTCCGCCAATTCCGAAGAATCGCGATCGACTCCTAACGCCAACTGGGTGAGGTCGTTGGACCCGATGGAGAAGCCGTCGAACCGTTTGGCGAACTCGTCGGCGAGTTCCACGTTGGCGGGAATTTCGCACATGACGTAAACTTGCAGGCCGTTTTCTCCCCGCCGCAGGCCGTTTTCGGCCAGCACTTCCAAGACGCGATCGCCCTCTTTCAACGTCCGACAAAAGGGGATCATAATAATGACATTATCCATGCCGATCGCCTCCCGAACCCGGCGGATTGCCTTGCATTCGAGGGCGAACCCTTCCCGGTAGCGATCGCTGTAATACCGACAGGCGCCGCGAAATCCCAGCATCGGGTTCGCTTCCGGTTTCTCGAACTGTTGCCCCCCGATCAAATCCGCATATTCATTGGTTTTAAAATCGCTCATCCGCACGATGACGGGGTGGGGATATTGGGAGGCGGCAATTTTGGCGATACCCCGGGATAAATTATCGACAAAATATTCGGTTTTGTCGGGATAACCGTGGGTGAGTTGGGCGATCTGGTGGCGGAGGGCGTAGTTTTCAATTTTGTCGAAATGCACCAGCGCCATCGGGTGAATTTTGATGATATTATTGATCATGAATTCCATCCGCGCCAAGCCGATGCCGTCGGCGGGGAGTTGCCACCACCGGGAGGCGGCGGCGGGACTGGCGATATTCATCATGATTCGAGTTTTGGTTTCCGGAATCCCCGCGAGGCTGACTTCTTGGGACTCATATTCCAGGTTTCCGGCGTAGATGTAACCCACATCTCCCTCGGCACAGGAGACGGTGACTTCGCGATCGCCCTCCAACAATTCCGTCGCCTTGCCGCAACCGACAATTGCCGGTATTCCCAATTCCCGGCTGATGATGGCGGCGTGGCAGGTTCGCCCCCCGTGATCGGTGACGATCGCCGCGGCCCGTTTCATGATCGGCACCCAGTCGGGATCGGTCATTTCCGTGACTAAAATTGTACCATCTTGGAAGCGATCGATATCGGTGACGTTGCGAATTAAACAGACTTTTCCGGCCGCGATCGCATCTCCGACACTCAACCCCGCCAACAGCCGTTCCCCCGACTGTTTGAGGCTGTAGGTTTTCAAAACAGCCTCCCGCTTCTGGGACTGGACGGTTTCCGGGCGGGCCTGAACCACGAACAATTCCCCGCTGTCGCCGTCTTTCGCCCACTCGATATCCATCGGCGTGCCATAGTGATCTTCGATGATTTTCGCCCATTTCGCCAGTTCCAAAACCTCTTCATCTTCCAATACAAAAGACTGCAGTTCGTAGAGGGAGGTTTGCACCGTGCGGGTGGTTTTTGTCGTCCCCTGGGCGTAGATCATTTTTTCCTGTTTGTCGCCCAGGGTTTTTTCGGTGATCGGTTTGAATTCGGGGCGATCTAACAGGGGCTTGAAAACGCGATATTGGTCGGGGGTGACGGACCCTTGGACGACTAATTCTCCCAACCCCCAGGCGGCGGTAATTAAGATGTCGTTGGGAAAGCCGGTTTCCGGATCGATGGAGAACATCACGCCGGAACCGGACCGGTCCGATCGCACCATTTTTTGGATGACAATTGAGAGGGCAACGTCCATGTGGGGATAACCCATTGTCGTCCGGTAGCTGATGGCGCGATCGGTAAATAAGGAGGCGTAACACTGGCGGCAGGCTTCCAAGACTTCCTCGGTTCCGGTAATGTTGAGGAAGGTTTCTTGCTGTCCGGCGAAGCTGGCGTCGGGGAGATCTTCGGCGGTGGCGCTGCTGCGGACGGCCACATCGACTTCTTCGGTATGGTAGCGATCGCACAATTCCCGATAGGCGACGCGGATGGTGGTGGCGATGTCTTCGGGGAAGCGCGATCGCACCAACATCCGCCGAATCGCTTTTCCGGCTTTTTCCAGGGGGATTTTTCCGGCTTCAAATTGTTCGATTTGTAACTGAATTTTTGACCGCAGGCCGTTAGCATCCAAGAATTTCCAGTAGGTTCCGGCGGTGATGGCGAAGCCGTCCGGGACGCGGATGCCTTTGCTTTTGAGCGATCGCACCATTTCGCCGAGGGAGGCATTTTTTCCCCCCACGATGGGCACGTCAGTGGCACTGATGGTTTCAAACCAGCGGATATCGGAATTTTCGGTCGGGTTTTCCATTGGGGTTTCTCCTCAATTGTTGATTGACGGGTCATCTGGAATCCGAAACGGGGGCGCATCACCTCGACTCGGCGCACATCCCCTATTTTACTTCTCCGATTTAACTCGAATCTGAGGGCATCGCCACCTTCCCCAGATTCTCATGGTCAGATCGTGCCATTTTAAATCCGGCCGGATAATTCTAAATGGGATCAGTTTGGGCGTTTCAATGTCTGTCTTTAGGGGGATTATAACATGAGGGATTCCCATCGCGCCTCCTCGATGTTAAACTGCGATCGATATCTGAAAAGACGGGATGAGTCAAAAGACCACCGTTCGACTTTTCACAAGGATGCAAAGTGATGAATCTTCCGTCCATCTCCGGCGACCCCAATCATGAGAACTCCCATCCCAATTGCGATCGCACCTTGCAAAGCTTTGTCGATCGTTTGAAACGGGTTGAAGATCGGGATAACTTAGTTCAGACCACCTTGAACCGGCTGCGAAAGACCTTGGGATGCGATCGCATCGTTTTATATTATTTTTATCGCCGTTGGGAGGGACAAGTCACGTTTGAATCCCTCCGCTACATCGACCTGTCGATTTACGGTTCGACGGGGGCGGACGACTGTTTCAACGATACCTACGCCCAACTTTATTTGCAAGGCAGGATTCGCGCCATTTCCGACATCGAAACCGCCGACATCGACCCCTGCCACCGGGAGTTTCTCAGCAGTCTAAAAGTGCGGGCAAATCTAGCCGTCCCCGTCCTCACCGATCGCGGGTTGTGGGGCCTGCTGATCGCCCACCACTGCCGGGATACCCACGCCTGGACGGAGGCGGAAATCGAGGAGATGAAACGGGCGGCGGAAACGGTATCAAATGCCCCGGCAATCCGAGAATTATAGGGAGTCGGGAGTCGGGATTGGCCGAGAAACCGGGTTTCTAAAAGCATCTTGGATTTTCACCCGAGTCACAGATAGAAACCCGGTTTCTAGATCGACAATTCCTCCCAAACGCGATCGCACAGGTCGGGGCGATCGGCATCGAACCATTTGATTTCGGGGTAGGCGCGGAACCAGGTGCGCTGGCGTTTGGCGAATTGGCGGGTGTGCAGAACCGTCAGATCGATCGCGGTTTCTAAAGATATATCCCCCGCCAAATATTGAGTGATTTCCTGATATCCCAATGTTTGTAATAACGGCAGATCTCGGCCGTAGCGATCGCACAATTTTTCCACTTCCCCGACGAAACCCATGTCGATCATCGCCTCGGTCCGCCGGCGGATGCGGCGGGTGAGGGCGTCGGGATCTTCGCAGGTCAAACCCAATTGTAAAATCGGGTAGTCGGGGGGATTTTCTCCCTGCTGTTCCGAAATGGGGCGCCCCGTGACATAATAGACTTCCAGGGCCCGCAACGTCCGCACCGCATCGTTGGGATGAATTTTTTCCGCCGCGGCGCGATCGACCTGTCGCAACATCGCGTAAGCTTGGGGTTGACCCAAATTTTGCAATTGCGATCGCAGTTCCGGCTGGGGGGCGACTCTGGGAATTTTCAACCCCCGGGCGATCGCTTTAATATAAAGTCCCGTCCCCCCCACCAGCAACAACGGGACGTCGGAAACGGGGGGATTGGCAATCAAGCGATCGGCCCGATCCTGGTAGTCGGCGAGGGTGAGGGTTTCCGTCGGATCGCAGATATCGATGAGGTAGTGGGGGACCCGATGCCGTTCCTCGGGGGTGGGTTTGGCCGTCCCGATGTCGAATTCCCGATACACCTGCCGCGAATCCGCACTCAGGATAACCGTTTCCAGACGTTGGGCCAGCGCGATCGCCAGTCCCGATTTCCCCGTCGCCGTCGCCCCGCAGATGACGATGATCCCCGGAGTCCCGGCAGGAGTGTCGCCCATACCTAATCCATCCCACATTCAAACTTCAATTTAGCAGGCCTTCGTTTCGTCTCTAACCCTTTTGTGCTACAATTTTGGGGAGTTTTGTCATTTTTGAGGCCCTCGGGCTTCAGCGCCATTATTGGAGCAGTTTTCACATGACCAGCAGCAGTTATAGCGCCGAACAAATTCAGGTTCTCGAAGGCCTTGAAGCGGTCCGCAAGCGCCCGGGGATGTACATCGGGTCAACCGGGCCGCGCGGCCTGCACCATCTCGTTTATGAGGTTGTCGATAACTCCATCGACGAGGCGCTCGCTGGCTATTGCACCCATATCGAAGTCGATCTGAACGCCGACAACTCCGTCACCGTCACGGATGATGGCCGGGGGATTCCGACGGACACCCACTCCAAAACCGGCAAATCGGCCCTGGAAACCGTGATGACGGTCCTCCACGCGGGGGGGAAGTTCGGCGGCGGCGGTTATAAAGTATCCGGCGGCTTGCACGGGGTCGGGGTTTCCGTGGTCAACGCCCTGTCCGAGTGGGTGGAAGTGACGGTATTGCGCGATCGCAAACGACATCTCCAGCGCTACGAGCGGGGGGTCGCGGTCACGGAACTACAGACGAAAGCCACAAAAGAAGATCATACCGGAACGTCGGTCTGTTTCAAACCGGACACCAAAATTTTTACCACCGGCATCGAATTTGACTACGATACCATTGCCGGGCGCCTGCGGGAATTGGCTTATCTAAACGGCGGCGTGAGAATCACCCTCACGGACCACCGCCTGGAGTTGCTCAAAAAGGACGAGCCCCGAGTCGAGAGTTACTGCTACGAAGGCGGGATTCGGGAATATGTCGCCTACATGAACCGGGAAAAACAGGCCCTCCACGAAGATACAATTTTCGTGTTTGGGGAACGGAACGATGTTCAGGTTGAGGTGGCGTTGCAGTGGTGCGTGGATGCCTACAGCGACACGATTTTGGGATTTGCCAACAACATCCGCACCGTCGATGGCGGGACCCATTTGGAAGGGTTAAAAACGGTGCTCACCCGGACGATGAATGCAGTGGCCCGCAAGCGCAATAAACTGAAAGATAGCGACGCCAACCTCGGGGGCGAAAACGTCCGGGAGGGGTTGACGGGGGTGATTTCTGTAAAGGTTCCCGAACCGGAATTTGAGGGACAGACGAAAACCAAGTTGGGAAATACGGAAGTTCGCGGCATCGTCGATTCCCTGGTGGGGGAAGTTTTGACGGAGTTTTTGGACTTCAACCCCAACATCGCCGATGCCATTTTGGAGAAAGCGATTCAAGCTTTTAAAGCGGCCGAAGCCGCCCGTCGCGCCCGGGATCTGGTGCGCCGCAAATCGGTGTTGGAATCGTCTCCTCTGCCCGGAAAGTTGGCGGATTGCAGCACCCGCGACCCGGAAGAATCGGAGATTTTTTTGGTAGAAGGAGACAGTGCGGGCGGCAGTGCGAAACAGGGACGCGATCGGCGCACCCAGGCGATTTTGCCCCTGCGGGGTAAGATTTTGAATATCGAGAAAACCGACGATGCCAAGATCTACAAAAACAACGAAATTCAAGCCCTGATCACGGCTTTGGGTTTGGGCATCAAAGGGGAAGAATTCGATCCGTCCCAGTTGCGATATCACAAGGTGATTATCATGAGCGTGGCGGGGGACGAACCGACCCTGGTGATGGACGATCGCGGGCGGACTGAATTTGTTAATATCGGCACGTTTATCGATGAGTGCGTGGAGGGGCGGCGGAGTCCCGAACGGTACAGCGTCGTCTCCTTCGATCCGGTGACGCATTCCACCCGTTTCAAACCCCTGAAAGCGGTGATTCGCCACCCCCATTCCGAGCCGATGTACAAAATTACCACCCGCTACAATCGCTCGGTGAAAGTGACGTCTTCTCACAGCGTCTTTGTCTACGAAAATGGGGAAGTTATCCTCAAAAAAGGCAACGAAGTCAAACCGGGGGATTTGTTGGTGGCATCCCGGCGGTTGCCCCGTCCGGCGGAAAGTCCGACGCGGATCGATTTGCTGGATACCTTTTATCGGGCCGGGGTGACGCGATCGCTCTATTTGAAAGGTGAAGACGTGCGTAAAATTGCCGGCGATCGCCTGTTGGCAAAAGTGCAAAATCCCTCGGAGTGGAGCGAGCCCCGGGTGCAACTGGAGGATGTGGCTTGGCGGCAATTGATCGCCCAGCGACAGTTGGCGGGAGTCTCCCAAAAGCAGGTGGCGACGGCTTGCGGGGTCAAACAACCGATTACCGTCAGCCATTGGGAACGGGGCATCAACCGCCCGACTTTGCCCCACTTTTTGGACTATTTGGAGGCGATCGGGGGCAACGAAAATATCGTTTATGAAACGGTGTCCTCGAAGAGTGAGCGACTGTTGGAACTCGACGACAGCAGCAAAAATTCGTCCTGGCGGGAAATCAGCGATTACAAACCCTTTGAATATTTCACCCCCAGCGAATTGATCCGCCTCGGGGAAGGGGTTAAAATTGTTCCCAAAGCCCACAAAAATAAGGCGTGCGATCGCTATCTGCCCGTCACCCGCGAGTTGATGTGTTTCTTGGGCTGGTACGTCGCCGAGGGGACGTTGAGCAAACACCAAGTCAGCCTGAATTTGGGCCGAAAAGATGAGCGGTTTATTCCCGAACTGAGTGCGGCGATCGCGTCCACTTTCGGAGAAACCCCCCGCCGTTACAACGATCCGGATAGCGAGGGCATCAAACTCTATTTCAACAGCGTCCCGGCGGCGCGGCTGTTGCAAGCCTGGGGTCTGGCTAAACTCGCCCACGAAAAGCAATTGCCGGATCTGGTTTTCAGCCTCCCGGAACCGTTGCAACTGGCATTTTTGGAGGGCTATTTCCTCGGAGATGGCACTATCGGAAAGGGCAATTTTTCCTGGACGACGAATTCGCCCGCCCTCAAAGATGGGCTGCTGTATCTGTTCGGACAGTTGGGTTTAATTGCCACGTCCACGGAACATCAAATTGCCACGTCCGAGGATGCCCCGATCCAAACGCGGCACCCCTATTATACGCTCACCATTTGTGGCAAAGAACAGATCGCATTTTGTCAAACTATCTGGCAAAATCACGCCAACGCGCCGCAGTTGCGAGCCCATTTGTCGCGGCCGATGCAAAAGCCCCAGGATTACGTTCACATCAGTGATGATTTGATGGGACTGAAAGTGGTGGCAGCCGAGGAAATTGAATGGGTGGGCGACTACGTTTATGATTTCTCGGTGGAAGGAGACGAAAACTTTGTCTGCGGCAGTGGTGGTTTGTGCGCCCACAATACGGACGCGGACGTTGATGGGGCCCACATCCGCACTTTGTTGCTGACATTTTTCTACCGCTACCAGCGGGAATTGGTCGATCAAGGCTTCATTTACATCGCCTGTCCTCCCCTCTATAAAGTGGAACGGGGCCGCAACCATTACTACTGCTACAACGACCAACAATTGCAGCGGCAATTGGCGGAGTTTCCCGAAAACGCAAACTATTCCATCCAGCGGTTTAAGGGTTTGGGTGAAATGATGCCCAATCAGTTGTGGGATACCACGATGAACCCGGAAACTCGCCGGATTAAGCGGGTGCAAATTGAGGACGCGGCGGAAGCCGATCATATCTTTACGGTGTTGATGGGCGATCGCGTCGCGCCCCGCCGCCAGTTTATCGAGGATCACGCGCCGCGCCTGGATATCACGGATTTGGATATTTAGGTCGCCGGCTTCGGGAGGGCGCAAGCCTCGCGCCCCTGCGGGTCAAGATTGGGGTGGGATAAACCCGCCCCGTTTCTGTTTTTATGCTTCCGTAAAGTTGGCGGCTCGAAAACCTTCCTTTGGAGGGGGATTAGTGGCGCTGGAATGGGGTAAAATTGACGGGAAAGTGCCATATTTCCGAAGGTTGACCGTTGTTGATGCGCCGATCGCTCGAATCTCTCAAAATTCTGGGGTTTGTCCTCCTCGCCCTCCTCTGGTTGGCGATCGCCTCCCCATCCGCTTTGGCGATCAATGCCCAGCCGGAACGCTCCGTTTTGACGCTGGAACTGTTGCAGGAACGGCTGAACAATCCCGTCAACAGCGACGGGGTGGCGGCGATCGACTTGCAACATTCGATCGTCGATCTGCGGCCGGAAAATGCCGAGTTCCGCGATCGCTTTTACCGCCTGTTACAAACTGCCCTCAACCAATCCGGAAACCCCCTGGGATTGAACCTCAGCCACTCCCTCATCAAAGGGGATTTCAACGGCCGCAATTTGGGGGTGAGAGTCCCGCTTTTGGAGGAGAGCATTCAGTCGGTATTCGACCCCGAAGAGGTCGAGAAACTGAAATCGAAAGCCGCCCATTTATCGCTGAATTTAAAAAGTCAAGAACCGTCATCGATGTCGTTGCCGAAGTTGACCGTATTGCGGGGACGGCTGACATTTGAAGAAACCGAGTTTCAGGGCGAAACCGATTTTCGCAATATCTTTTTTCTGAAAGGGGTTGACGGCCGCAACGCCACTTTCAAACAATCCTCAGATTGGTCGGATTGTCGCTTCAATTTGCTCTCCAATTTTGCGGGGGCAGTTTTCCAAGATTCGGGCGATTTTCAACGGATCTATTTCATCGCGGATGCCCAATTTAAGAAAGCCGACTTTCACGGTTTGGCAACCTTTCAGGACAGCCAGTTTCGGGTGGGAAATTTCAACCGAATTCGATTTCGCGGGACGGCGGATTTTAAAAATACGGTCTGGGAAAAAAATGCGGATTTTGGCGAATCTTGGTGGCAGGATCGGGCGGGTTTCGGCAAGTCCAGATTCGATACATCGGTGAGTTTCAAGCGGGCCAGATTTGAAGGACCCGTCGATTTTCGGGATGCCCGTTTCAGCGAGACTGTGAATTTGAGAGAAGCCAGCATTCAAGGGTTGACGGACTTCAGCGATACCGGATTCGGCAAGGGGGTGATGCTGAATGTTTCCAATTTGATGTTCGATTCCAAATCGGCTCAAATTATGGGCGATCCGGGCATTATCGGCCGGGTTCTTGCCGTTCCCACCCTGCGGGGCAATGAGAATTTGTTGCGAAATTTGGTGCAGAATTTTCGGGAACAGGAACAAATTGTCGATGCCAATCACATCGAATATTTGCGGGCGAAGCTGAAGTTAAATTCCCTGTGGGGACAGATTTTCGGGGTGAATATCAACACCGCTTCCATCCCGCGGCTGGTGCGGCTCGGCTTCACCCGGGAACAGGCGGAAACCCTCGCCGAGGTGCGGACGGAACATCCGTTTCGTGAACTGATGGAAATTCTCCAACTCGACGGTTTCGACCTGGCGACTTATATTAAAGTACACGATCGCGCGATCGCCGACGCCAAAGAACGCCCCATCGGAGAGGCATCAACGAGTTGGTGGAATTGGCTTTTAACCGCCACTCACCTGAAAGCGATCGCGGAACGGGTGCTGACGGGACTCCACTGGCTGCAGCTAGAAATTCTGTTATTATTGACCGGTTACGGCACCAATTTTCCCCTCGTCTTCGGGGTAGGAATTGTGGCGATCGCCTATTTCGGTTTGCTATTTTGGTTGGTGGACCGGGTGCGGCGGCGCATCCCCTATCCCATCCTCCCCACCCTCTCGGAAACGGCCTGGATGCTGGGCAGTTACGGTCTTTTTACCGCCATCGGCTTGGTGGAAATTTTCTCCGCCTCCGGACTCGCCGCCCTCACCCTCCTCTGTCTGGCACTTTTCCTCCTCCCCATCCCCGGCTTTTTATTGTGGACGATCTACCGGCGGGGGCGCTATCATAATTTATTAAAAGTTTCCTATTTGACCGAAGATGCCAGCCTCCGACAGTTGCGGTTGATGATCGGACGCCTCCCGACAATGCCGCGCTATCCCATGTTCCGCGAACGCTATTTGCCCATCCTCTGGGACCGGCGCTGGAACTGGTTAAATTACTACGATTTCAGCCTCAATAATTTCCTGAAATTCGGCTTCAATGACCTGCGGATGCGGGACGAATTCATGCCGGCATTGGTGACGACTTTGGTTTGGTATCAGTGGAGTTTGGGGGCGCTGTATTTGATTTTATTATTTTGGACGCTTTCCCGCACCATTCCGGGGTTGAATCTGTTGATTTATTTGAAGTAGAATAAGCAGCGATCGGGTGTAGGGTGTAGGGGCGCTGCGTCTTGCGCCCTCGGGAATTGATTCCCAAGCGGTCTTGATATTTAATCCAACTGGATAGTGGGTGATGGTGCGTTCCCCCCCTCTCACCGACCCACTCGACCGATAATAGATTCAGTGGGAACGCACCCGACTGGAATGTTTCTGCTAAAACTGTGCATTAAAAAAGAAATGGTGGGTTACGGCGCGGATGAAAAGTTGTGGGTTTTTCCGAAAAATTACAGCCGCGCCTAACCCACCCGACTGGACCGACACGGCTAAAAATGTGCTGGATTCGTAGGTTGGGTTAGGCGGCTTAAACCTATGCTGTGAAAGCCATCTAGAAATCCGCCGTAACCCACCGTTTAAGGTGTGTCATTCCACTACGATTGTCAATGGTCAATGATTCCTCGCTTTAACTGGGAAAATGCGACGCGATTTTCTTCCCATCCGGCATATAAACCTGGAGGGGAATTTTAGCGTTTTCGCTGATGGATTCCAGGGCAACTTTGAGGGTTTGGACGTGCTGTTCGGCTTGGTTCCGCTGCTGGGGATTCGTGCCTTTGAGCTTCTCCACATACTCGGGGGTCAAACGCACGGTGATCAGATCGCGGCTGATGCCGTAGTTGCAAACCTTGGGGGCGCCGGCGCAGGTTTTCCGCAGGTCTGCCCGGGCTTTTTCCACCCGAGAATCCACCTGCGCCTGCAGTTCCGCCCGCTGCCAAGCTTGGTTGTAGGTGGGGAGCAATTCTTGGGAGTCCAGATAGTAGGAGCTGCTCTGCGGCACTTTTTTGGCGAAGGACACCGCCCGACCCCAGGAGCGGCTCGCCTCGGTCCAGGCTTCCCGGCTTTCAAAAATCCGGGCCTGGTCGCCGTTGTTGACGGCGCGGTTGTAGGCCTCCAACCCCACCTGTTCGATGGTTTTGCGATCGCGAGCCGCCTCCAACTTGGGCTGGTAGCGGGCCAGCAGCAGTTGGGCTTCTTGATGGGCGATGGTTCCCGCCGGAATCGAAGCCAAAGTATTCGCCGCACTCTGCCAGGTATCGTACACCAACTGCCAACTCTCCGCCCCCTTGGCGACCCCCTGACGGGCCTGGGCGATCTGCGCGGTCTTTTTCGCCATTTCCAGGGTCCGCTCGCCTTCCCGCTCCAATTTCAGCCGCCCCCGCACCTCGGCCAAATTTCCCCGGTATCCGGTCAACCGCCCTTCGGCGAAGGGGTAAATGAGACTGTCCGGGGGCACCTGTTGCAGTTGGGCGATCGCATCTTCCCACAACCGCTCCATCTCCTGCCACTCTTCCACTTCGTGGGGCGGGTTCTGGCTCTTTTGGGCGGCCAACCCCGCCATCCGCAGGGCCGCCACCACCATTGCCAGTTCCCCCTCGTCGGCACGATAATCTTTCAACAGCGCCCGGGCCTCCCGGTGGTAGGGGGACCACCAGGGAATGGTTTTCACCAGTGCGATCGCCCCGTTCAAGTCCTTCTGGGCCAACCCCGGCGCCCGGGAGGAGGGGAGGGTTTCCACCGTCTGCCGGGCGCCCCGAGCCAATTCCTGGGCGCGATCGATTTCCTGGCATTCCCCGATCACGCAGGGGCGGGTGAGGGTGTACAGACAGGCCAGGGCGATGAGGGCGCCGATGCCCATTTGGGGCGAGAGGAGGATTTTCCGCAGCAAGCCGGAAGATTCGGCTTGGGGGGGTTCCGCGGCGGGCAAAATCAAACCTTCGAGGTCTTTCAGGTCGAAGGGATTTTCTTCCTCCGATAGCGGAATCGGACGATCCCACTCGTCAACAAACGGATTTTCGACATCCGGCTTTTCGGATGACTCGGACTGGGGTGCGATGACCGACGGTTTTTCTGGCAGGGTTGCCTTCATGTTTGACTCCTCTTTGAGCTATCAGCTATCAGCTATCAGATTTGAGATATTCGGGTCGGAGGGAATTGCTGACGGCTGACGGCTGAGGGTTCACCGCTGACCGCTGACAATTCTCCCGTTAGTTTAATCCCAATTCTCGCTTGAGCAAATTGATCGACTCGCCGCCGATGTAATTTTCACAGCAGAGCAACTGAGGGGGGCGGATGATGTCTTCGCGGTTCGCTTGAATCGCAGTTTTGACGGCTTTCTCGCTGGCCTGGTCGCAAATCACGACCCGGGCGCTGCGGACGATCGCATTAATTTTATACTCATCCACGAGCTGGGCGGTCATCACCAATACATCTTCGCCCCGCAAACTGTGGATGATCACCTCCGTCGCCCGCAGCAGCCCCGCGCTGAGGCTGACGATGCCCAAGTAGGTCCCCTTGGGCAGCTTTTGGACGAGGGCGATTTCCCGGGCGTAATCGTAAATATCGACGGGGATCACCCGCACGGACTTGGGCGCGGCCACCGCCTCCGCCTGCCCGATAAAATAGCGACTCGTCACCACCGTCCCCGAGGGGACCTGTCCGATGGTGTCGGCGAGTTGTTCGAGGGGGACCAACTGCACCGGAATTCGGAGGGACTGTTCCAACTCCTGGGCCATCAACTGGCCGATGCCGATATCTTGGGTGGGGGCCGTCACCAGCACCCGGGCGCTGCATCGCAGGCGCCAGTCGATTTCGGCCAGGAACAGTTCCCGTGCCTCGTTGAGGGTGCACCCCTGGGAGAGGAGTTCGTCCAGGCCGCGCTGGATGATGTGATTGGCTTCGGGGTAGTGTTTGAGGATGGGGGAATTGAGCCGCGACCCCCCTTCGTGGCCCAGAGCCCGGACGTAGATCCCCGAGCCGGCCTGGGCTTCCACCAGGCCGTTTTCTTCGAGCTGTCGGTAGACTTTGCTGATGGTGTTGCGGTGCAGCCCCGTCTGCATCGCCAACTGGCGGGTGCTGGGGAGGCGATGTCCGGGGGGGAACTGGCGGGAGGCGATCGCGAAACGAATTTGATTGAACAGTTGGTTGGAGGCGGGGATGTCGCTATCCGGCTGAATGTAAAACTGAACCATGACCAATCTCCTAGGGGTCGGCTTCGGAGAGGCGATCGGGCCTCCCGGGCTGTGTGGGTGAGTTTTGGGGGAAAATGACCTCTCTCAAGGGGGAGGGATGAACACCTGTAGTATTAATTAGTGTAGTGCGATTCGTTCGGGAATGAAATAGGGCTGAAATGCCTGAAATAACTTCCCGGTAAGGCTCTCACCCCCTTGGGTGAATATAAGGGGCGCACCCCTGACCAGCCTTATAACTGTCTGTATGTTCCTAAGTTTAATATCACAGGATACTAAATGAGGTCGGAACTCTCAGGGCCAAAGAGAAAGTTGGAAAATTTTAACAATTCTTAACAATCTCTGAGAGAGGAGGCGATAGCCACCCCCAGTTTTGGAATTTCACAACTCCAGGATTGAAGCGGGGAACGGAAGGCGGTGAGGTGGAATCTGCCACCAAAAATCCGACCACTGCCAACCATCTATGACCAACCGAAAGGTGAACATCTGCCATGAACCCTCGATATAATACGGTATCGAAAACAGGTTGATTACGGTGCTGCTCGAATGAGTAAGTGGAAAAGTGGAGGATTTACATAGCTATCCACACAGACCCTTAAAAGTACACCGGGGGAGAGGATGAGTCTAAGGATGGAATACCCCTACAGACGGAACGAATTAACCCCATATTGGCCCTTGCTCAATGGTCGATTAAGCAAGTAGTGAAGGCAATAGCCGCAAGTGTAAGCGCAAGCCACATGGGGGTGAGATGTGACCAGAAGCCAACGCTCGGATGTAATGTCCGGGATATGCAGACGGGCCACGGTTCAGACGTAAGATGGAGACTCAAGTAGTGGTAAAGGCGAGGTCTAGTCAATCCAAAGGTTTTGGCAAGCCAAAATCAGCGGACACTAAGAGTGTATGGAAGGCTATCAACTGGACGAAAGTTCATCGTATAGTCTTCAAGCTGCAAAAGCGTATCTATCAAGCGGCTCAATCGGGACAGGATGCAAAAGCAAGAAGGTTGCAAAGACTCCTTTTGAAGTCATACTATGCAAGGCTCTTAGCGGTAAGGCGTGTAACTCAAGATAACCAGGGCAAGAAGACAGCCGGAGTGGATGGAGTGGTAGCAATATCCCCGAAGCAAAGGTTTAAACTTGTCGAGGAAATCAAGGGAAACTTCAAAGCCAAGCCACTACGGAGAGTTTGGATACCAAAACCCGGACGGGACGAAAAACGCCCGCTAGGAATCCCGACAATCCGAGACAGAGCCAAGCAAGCCTTGGTCAAGATGGCAATGGAACCTTTCTGGGAACCATTATTTGAAGGAACAAGCTATGGGTTTCGACCCGGACGCTCAGGAAATACTTCCAAACGGGAAAAGTGATACTGAGTAATGGGAAAGAAAGGAATGAGAAGTGGATATTCCAAACCAAGGATGGTCTACGACTCCAACAACATAATTGGACTCCCATTGTCTACCACACGCTGGTCAGACCGAACGCATCGACGTATGATGGAAATTGGGTTTATTGGGCAACGAGGAGAGGGAAATCGCCAGAAATCTCGAACCGAGAAGCCAAAATGCTTCAATACCAGAAAGGCAAATGCAAATGGTGCGGACAGCACTTCACAATTGAAGACCAGGTAGAAACCGACCACATCATCCCAAGATGCCTAGGCGGAAAGGATGATTACAAAAACCTCCAATTGCTGCACCGCCACTGTCACG
>NZ_JAYFER010000356.1:0-7967 GCF_055795065.1 Lyngbya sp. CCY1209 | reverse complement strand
GCCAGTTAAGGCGATAGCTGGTCAGCTACCTGAAGGGGAGGGCACGAAGCCCCCGTGCTTCAGCCGGGGGTGCTGACGGGATTATCCTTGAAGCTACCCTCTAATTTTATCACGTCCCAATCAACCCCGATACCAACTGTCACAACACAAGAGGACAGTTTGGGGTCAGTCGCGAACAATTAAAAGTAGAGAGTCCGGCGAGAAGCGGAGTTTTTGATCGATTTCCCATCCCCTCCTCTGTGCCGTCCCTTCTTTGCCAATCTCCAGCACGAAAATCCTGCCCGTCCATTCCTACATGGAAAAGTGAAACAGGCAAGATAGGCAACCGCAAAAGGTCAGCCATTTGTCATCACATCCGGGTTCAATGAGGTTCAGACCATGAAGATCCAATCACAAATTACAACATTCGCGATCGCGGTGCCGTTGCTGCTGGCGATATCCGGCCGGTCCGGCCTCGCCCGCCATTTCAACGGGTTGCCGTCTTTTTCCGTGCCAACGGAGTCCATTTTTCCCCTTGACGAACACCGACCGTCCGAGGTTCAATTTCCGTCGCCGGAGGTGGAACAAAGGCGACCTTCTGAATGTTACGACAACGGCGTTTGTTGACCCTTCAAAAGTCAAAAGTCAAAAGTCAAAAGTCAAAAGTGTGACCTCTTGAGATGATAGGATGGAGAACCTTTTCCGGATTCTTCACTCCTCACCCCTCAACAGGGGAGGCTTTTGACCGGATTTTGGGGTCTTTTGAGACTGAAATTGAAGGCCGGGGTGCGATGTTGGAGAGACTGCCAATTGAATCAAAAGATGAACTCGGCGATGGTTCGATGCCCTGATATCAAGACTTTCGCGGCAAAACAGTCCGTCGATACACTCCGGTGCGATCGCGGGTGGCCCCGGCTGCCGTGTTGCCATCACTGACGGTGTGCGAGGAGAAGTGTTCCTGAAACAGTTGGGGATGGGGGGTGGGAAATCTGCAATCTCCCCACCCCGATTTGATATAGTTAAACTCGGCGCTAATCGTAAAAATTCAAAATGCCGAGGGCGGTTTGTTGCGGGTATTACGGACAGGGGAATGGCGGGGATGAGGCGCTGCTGGCGTCGCTGTTGCAGATGTTGCCGGAGGGAGTCGAAGCGATCGCCCTGTCTGGAAATCCCCCCCAGACGGAGGCGCGATACGGGGTGAGGGCCTACGATCGCAAAAGTGCGTTTCAGGTGTGGCAGGTCCTGCGCCGTTCGGATTGGTTCATCTGGGGCGGGGGCAGTTTGATTCAGGATGCCACCAGCGCCCTGAGTCCTTTTTATTATGCGGGATTGATGGGGTTGGCGCAACGAATGGGCCTGAAGACCGTGGCCTGGGCGCAGGGAATCGGCCCCCTCAACCGTCCGATGACCGCAACCCTGGCGCGGCGGGCGTTTTCTGGGTGCGATGCGGTCAGCGTCCGGGATGGCTGTTCGGCGGCTTTGCTGTCGAGTTGGCAGATCCCGTTGACCCTCGCCCCCGATCCGGTGTGGGCCCTAGAACCGAAACCCGTGCCGGGGTTGGGGGATTTTCCGGCCCCCCGAGTGGCCGTGACGCTGCGATCGCATCCTTTGCTGACTCCCAAACGGTTGGCGAACCTGACCCGGGCTCTGGTATCTTTTCAGCAGGCGACGGGGGCCTATATTTTGCTGCTTCCGTTTCAGTTGTCCCGGGATCTGGCGATCGCCGAATCTCTCCACAGTGTTCTTCCCGACCGCAGTCATATTTTACAATTGGAAGACCCGGGGATGTTGCGGGGGGTATTTCGGGGCGTGGAAATGGCGATCGGGATGCGTTTCCACAGCTTGATCATGGCGGCGGCGGCGGCGTGTCGCTGTTTCGCCCTCAGCTATGATCCGAAAGTCAGCCAGTTGATGGCGGAGTTCGACTGGCCGGGATGGGAACTGGCCGGGCTCCCCGACGATGCTAATGTTATCAGCAAAGCTTGGCTCGAATGTTACGCCAACGGCGAGCCCCTTTCCGCTGCCAAAATCGGATTTTTGCGCGATCGGGCGCAGATCCACGGGGAACTATTTCTGAAGCTACAAAATAGGTAGCACGGGCATCCTGCCTGTGACAAGCAGAAGCTTGTTTGACCTGAAATGAAATGTCAATCAATCTTAGAGGTGTTAAAAGTTGGGACGAGTTCGCGTTCGTCAGCACGTCAATCCGCTGGCCAGGAAGTTTCAATTTTCCGTGCTTCCCCCCGACTGGACGGAGATCTATGATAAAAGCGATCGCCCGCTGCACGTCGATATCGGTTGCGGACGGGGACGGTTTTTGTGGAAGCTGGCCCAACTCGAACCGGACTGGAATTTTTTGGGCTTGGAAATTCGTAAACCCTTGGTGGAGGAGGCGAATGAGTGGCGGGATGACAAAGAATTGAACAATTTACATTATATATTTTGTAATGCCAACTTTGCTCTGGACTCGCTGTTGCGATCGCTTCCCGAGGGAGTTCTCAAACGAGTCAGTATTTTATTTCCCGATCCCTGGTTTAAAAATAAGCACCAACGGCGGCGGGTTGTGCAGCCGGAGTTGGTGGATGAATTGTCGAAATTTATGGTTTCTGGCGGGGAGGTTTTTTTGTCTTCGGATGTGGAAGAAGTGGCCGCAGAAATGCGCGATCGGTTTTTGGAACATCCCCAATTTCAAATCCAAACACAAGAATGGTTGCCGGACAATCCCCTGCCGGCGGCGTCGGAACGGGAAATCGCGACGTTATCTCGCGGCGAACCTGTCTACCGAACCATCTTTGAACGCCGTTAACCCCCCGCGTAGAATAGGCATCTTGCCTGTTTGACTCGACGCAATTCTTGATTGTGACAAACATCACGGGTTAGCATAGTAGTGCGCGAAGAGTATGTTGACAAGTCGGGCTTTTACAGGCAAGATGCCTGTACTACCCAAACCCAATCCCATGTCTGATCAAGTTCGGGTCATCAGTTATCCTATTGATGGGTTGATTATCGAATCAAAAAATAGTTTTGGTAAAAACTATTTGGGCGGACATGATATCACGACTTGCCGAGCGCACTGCTATATTTTAACGATTGCATCATTATTAGTTTGACTCAATTATGGGTGAATTATCTCCTCCCCCGCCGGCAAAAATCGCCGTCAACCCGGTTCAAAAAAAGGCGCCCTGGCTGTACGCCTTCTGGAAGTTTTCGCGGCCCCACACCATCATCGGAACCAGCCTCAGCGTCTTGGGGTTGTCCGCGATCGCTTTGAGTGGTAAACTCGATTTACTGTGGGATGATGGGCAGTTTGTCTCTGCGAGTCTGGCGACGGTGGCGATCGCTTGGATTGCCTGTCTGTGCGGCAACATCTACATCGTCGGCCTGAACCAACTCGAAGATATCGAAATTGACCAAATCAACAAACCCGATTTGCCCCTCGCTTCCGGGGAATATTCCCTCCGCCAGGGGCGATTTATCGTCGGCTTGACGGGACTCTCCGCAATTATTCTCGCCCTACTTGGAGGGCCGTTTTTATGGGCGACGGTGGGAATCAGTTTGGGACTGGGAACCGCCTATTCCCTCCCGCCGATTCGGCTGAAGCGGTTTCCCTTTTGGGCGGCACTCTGTATTTTTACCGTCCGGGGTGTTATCGTCAATTTGGGCTTATTCTGTCATTTTAGCTGGGCGTTTTCCGGGGACACGGCCTGGAACCTGCCGGCGATACCGCCGACGGTGTGGGTTCTGACACTGTTTATTTTGGTGTTTACGTTCGCGATCGCCATTTTTAAGGATATCCCCGACATCGAGGGCGATCGGCAGTACAATATTACCACGTTTACCATTAGACTGGGGACGGTTTCTGTCTTTAACCTCGCCCGGGGGGTGCTGACGGTTTGCTATTTGGGAATGATACTCGCCAGCGTTCCGTTGCAAGGGTATTTAAATCCGGTTTTCCTGGCGTTCGTCCATCTGGTTTTACTCAGTGTCTTGTGGTGGCGAAGTATGAATGTGGATTTGGAAGACCGGAAAGCGATCGCCCGCTTTTATCAGTTTATCTGGAAACTGTTTTTTCTGGAATATCTGCTGTTTCCCATCGCCTGTTTGTTGCGGTATTGACACATATATCGCCCCCAAACCCCCAATTCTGGGGGCTTTGAGCCGAAAGATTTTTACCTATCATTTCAGACTGCGATCGCCCGTCTTTTGGCTTCAAAATTGAGGCTCGAAATCGCGAAAAAAGGGGTTGACAGGGTGGGGAAAGTTCGGATAAAATACGAATAGAGTCCACCCGCCTTGAAATGAATTTCAAGGCTGATAGCAAAAGTCCACTCAAGTGGACTCGGGATCGGCGATCGTGTATTGACAGTTTGAATCGGAGAATAGATTTTGAAACCCCTATAGAAAAGCAGTTTCAGTCCCGACTCCCGATTCCCGACTCCCTACTCCCCACTATTTTTCCAGAAGTCGGTGATTTGATAACCCAACTCCCGCAGCATCTCCCGAAGTAGGGGCAAACTCAAGCCGATGACGTTGGTGTGGCAGCCTTCGAGCTTGTCAACGAAGGCGCCGCCCTTCCCTTCGATCGCGAAACATCCGGCACAGTTGAGGGGTTCTCCCGTGGCGACATAAGCCGCAATTTCGCCGGTATCGACGGCGGCGAAATAAACCCGAGTCGCCCGCGATCGCACCAAAATTTTCTCCTGTTTGATATCGATCAGAGCGTGTCCCGTGTGGAGTTCCCCGACGTCGCCGCTCATCCGTTCCCAGCGGGCGATCGCCTCCCGTTCGTCGGCGGGTTTTCCGTAGATTTCCCCCTGGACGACCAACAAAGAATCGCAGCCCAAAATCAGGGTATTTTCCCGCTGCAACAAACCGTCGCCCGGACGTTCTTGCAGCCGCCGCCCCACCGTTTCTGCCTTGCACTCTGCCAGGGTTTCCACTAATTCGGCGGGGTTGTCAATTTGCAGGCTGGACTCGTCAAAATGGCTGGGCATGACGGCCGCATGGATGCCGAGGGCATTCAACAAACGCCGTCTGGCGGGGGAGGCGGAGGCGAGGATAAAGGTCAGTTTGGAATTGATCGCCATTGCGGAATTGGAGTTTTGGGTGTGAGGAAAGGGGGATGAGAAACCGGGTTTTTGGGCAAAACTTTGCTTGGGAAAGATCGACTTTCATAAAAACCCGGTTTTTGACTATTTTAATAAACGGAGAACGATCGCACGACTTGTTCGAGCAGATTTTGGGTTTTTTGCCACCGCCGTTCGCTGGTGGAGACGTTCAGGGTGAAAAGTTTGCCGCGGCTGATGGCGATGCTGGCGAAATCGTGCCGTTTTTGTTGGTTGGGAAGGGTGACGGCATATTCGAGTAAATAATAAGTATTCTTCGGAGATTCTTTTTTCCCGGCGTTCACCAGTTCCGCCGTCCGGCCCGAGCCTTCCGGTGCGATCGCATTTTTGCTGAGGGTGTAGCCGACTTCGGTGGGGGTTCCGATGTCGGACAATTTGTCGCCCTTGGTGACGGGGCTGATCACGACGCTGACATTTTCCGTCTGCTCGATCATATCGTGGAAGACCACATCCGGGCCGTCGGAGACTTTGACTTGCACCCAGCCGTTGGGATAGAGGAATTCGTAGCCGTCGGTGGTATCGACGAAGCTGTTGAGTCCGCCGCCGGTGGCGACGCAACCTCCGAGGGTGAGGCCGACTACGACGAGAAGAATGGTTGCAATTCGTTTGAACATTTGAGCGGTTCCCTTGCTGCACAATCGATTTTGGCAATCGAAGTACAACTATTGTCCCATTGATGGGGCGTTTCGGGTTGCCCGGATTTATTGGTTGTGGGATAAATCCGCAGATTACGCAGATTTTCGCAGATTATTGCAGGTGGATGGGGCGGTTGATGTCGATGAGGGTGCGATCGCCCCGGGTGAGGCGGTATGAGGCGTTCCAGGTTCCGGGGGTGAGGGGCCGATCGCTGGTATTTTTTTTGCCGACGTAACCTAACCAGGTGCGGCTGGGGGAGTCGATGCGATCGCGGTGTTCGATGATAACGTTGCCCTGGGGGTCGGTGAGGCGATATTCGGATTCGTCTCCGGCTAGGACTCCGTAGGCTTGGACCCAGAATAATAGGGCGGGACTGGCGACGGAAAGCTGGGTTTCGGAATAGTTGCCTTTCCAGATTTTATCCATCTCGGGGGGTTCGGTGGAAAATCCTGACCGGATTAGACCGGTGGGGGTGTACTCGAAGGGTTGGTTCCAGAGGGGGTTGCGGCTGACTTGGCAACCCGCCGCGGCGTTGGGTCCGACGAAGGGATCGACTATTTCTCCATCGTGGCGGACGCTGAGGTGGACGTGGGGGAAGGAGCTCAAACCGGAGGTGCCGACGAGTCCCAATAGTGTATCGCGATCGACGCGATCGCCGGGTTGGACGGCGATGCTGTTTTGTCTGAGGTGACAGTATTGGGTTTCCCAGCCGTTGCCGTGGTCGATGACGATGCCGTTGCCGCATTCGGTTCCCTCCACCGCCGCGCGATCGGCTTGATTTCTGACCCGGCGATCGGCCATTTCGTCCCGAACCCGCAACACCTGACCGGGCGCCACGGGGAAGACTTCCACGCCCCGGGCCATCGCCCGTTCGTCGGGGATGGCGAAGTCGGTGCCTTTGTGGCCGTCGTAGGTTTGGCGACCGCAACCGAAATCCACTGCTTCGGGGCTCGGATCGCGATCGCTGTACAGCAGAATCAGGCAATCGTCGTCCAACCGACAGTCCAGGGGAGGGGAGAGGCTGGGGGCGCCCGTCTCCTGGGCGATCGCACGGGTCGGGGGACGCCCGCAACCGACCAGCAGGGCTAGTCCGAGCCCCAGCAGGACCAGAAACAGATATTTGCGATCGCGATAGGGAAGCATAGAAATTCGGGTGTCGGGTGTAGGAAGAATTGACAATTAATAACGATCAATTATCAACGATCAATTCCCCTCATATTTTAACGGAAGAACAGGTCGGTTTGCAGGGTCAAAGCGAGGTCTTCTTCCGGGTTGATGACCACCACATCGACTTTTTCGCGGCCCAGGAAAATGCCCGCGATCGCACCCAGTCCGGCCCCGCCGAGCACTTCTTCGGTGGCGATCGCTTTATCTCCCAAAACGCCGGCTAACGCGGTCGCCGCCGCCCCGCCGATGGCTGCCCCTTTGAGGATATCGCCGGCTGAGGCGCCTTTGCGGATGGTTTCCGTGCGGGTGACGGCGTTGGAATTGGCGTCGAGTCTGTACCGCCGATTGCTGCTGATGATGACTTCATCGGCGATAAACTGCGATCCGCCTCCGGTGGCCGGCCGCAGTTCCCCGACGATTTCCGCCCCGGCGGGCAGCCAAACTCGCCCCTGGCTGGTGACGACATCTCGGGCGACGACCATTGTCAAAGGTGTGGTTTCGTCGGGGGTGACGACGATTTTCTCGGCTTCGGGATATTCCACCGCGATGACGGTTCCGGCCATGATTCTTTCCCGTTGCAGGGAACTGGGGAACTGTTGGGCGGTGGCGGGGGTTTGGGTCAGCAGCAGGGGGGCGGCGAATCCCGCAGCCATGCTGAGGGTGAGGAGGACGGAGGTTCCGGAACGGTAGAGGTTGGTGCCGAACATGGTTTACAGTATCCTATTCGCGTAAATAATTGGATTTGACTCTACTGACGTAGGGTCTTTTATTTTGGTTCTCTATTTTCAATATAAATTTAGCTCACCCGGATGGGTGATGGGGGGAATTGGGGGCGATCGGGGCGGAGTCGCACTTTATCAAAGGAGTCGGATCGGTGGTTTGGGGCTGAAGCCTGACAACGGACGATGTTATATAGCAATCGGAAAGCATTTGTAAATAGTCGCGCCCCCAAACCCCCAATTCTGGGGGCTTTGAGAAGATTGATTTTTCACTCATTATTTCACATTGTTATATAGGAATCGGAAAGCATTTGTAAATAGTCCCGCCCCCAAACCCCCA
>NZ_JAYFER010000355.1:0-9344 GCF_055795065.1 Lyngbya sp. CCY1209 | reverse complement strand
ACTAACGTTTATTTAGTCATCTTGAGATGACTTTCGCTATGAGCCTTGAAATTGATTTCAAGGCTTTCGGTGGGGACGACGAACCCGCTTGGGAATCAATTCCCAAGCTAATAGCAGAAATCCTCTCAAGAGGATTGAGGGCTGATACATCCTGATAATATAGCACACCAGGTCGGGATCTGCTATGATTGTGATTGACAAGCTGGCGATGTGTAAACATCGACCCTCCGAGATGATTAAATTGGTATTCAGATGACATCCTCCGTTCCCACCTCCCTCCCGAAAATAAAATACTTGAAACGGCCGACCTCTCCGGCTTGGATCGAACAGGCGATCGCGAACCTCGACACGATTTTATTGGACCATTCCCACTGCGAACGCAAAGCCGCCGGGGTGGCGTTAAATTTGATGTTTCGCTACCCTTCGAGTGCCAAATTGGTGCGGATGCTGACGGCGATCGCGCAGGAAGAACTCGAACATTTTGAATTGGTAAATCAGTGGTTGGAACGGCGGGGGATTGCCATGCGATCGCTCCCTGCACCCCCCTACGGCGCGGAGTTGAACCGCCACGTCCGCCGCGACGAACCGGAACGGATGCTGGATTTGCTGTTGGTTTCGGGACTGATCGAAGCGCGCAGCCACGAGCGTTTGGGGTTGCTCTCCCAGCACTGTCCGGAACCGGAATTGGCAAAATTTTATCACGGTCTGATGGCATCCGAGGCGCGGCACTACGGCATTTATTGGGTGTTGGCGACGACCTATTTTGATGTCGATATCGTCACCCGGCGGTTGGAGGAATTGGCGACTATCGAAAGTGACATTCTCTCCACCCTCCATCCCGAACCCAGAATCCACAGTTAAAATTGAGGCGAGTAGAACAGGCATCTTGCCTGTTATGAATAAGATGAACAAACGATATCGAGATTTTATCATCCGTTCCTGGGAAACCGGCGATCGCGATGCCGTCATCCAGTTGATCGCTTCCGTCTTGGCGGAATACGGTTTGGGGTGCGAACCGGAGGGGGCCGATATTGATATCTTTAAAGTGGAGGAATATTATCACGATCGCGGCGGTGAATTTTGGGTTGTGGAAAGCGATCGCACCATCGTCGGGACGGCGGCTTACTATCCCGTCAAACGGGGAAAAAATGCCGTTGAAATTCGGAAAATGTATTTGGTTCCGGAGGTTCGCGGGTTGGGTTTGGGTAAATTTTTGTTAGCCGAATTGGAAGCAGCCATTCAGAATCGGGGATTTTCTGAAATTTGGATCGAAACCGCCAGCGTTTTGAAGGAGGCGGTGCAACTTTACGAACGCCGGGGATATGAAGCGGCGACGGGGGTGGAAACTTTGCGGTGCGATCGCGTCTATAAAAAAGAACTGGTTTCTCTGTAGATGTTATATTAAAAAAAAATGACCGATCCAGCCATTCATTTAAAAACGTGACCCCCCGACAGCCGCCACCCCCCGATCCGGAAGATCCAAAAATTGCCGAACTCGAAGCCAAGTTGAAACGCGCCTATCGGAAAATTCGCAAACTGCGGCGAGAAGTGGCGGAATTGAAAGGAGAGGCGATCGCACCCCGGACGACAGGCAAAAACCGGCGATCGCACCGGCGGAATTCCGAGTTATCCTGGTTGGGAACCTTCCTATTTTTGATTGTGTTGATGGCGGGGGGATTTTGGGTGGCATTTCGATTCGTAAAACCTTATATTTTATCCTCACAGCCGACCGTTAAAACGCCGGTGATTTCCCCCAAGCCGACGGTTTCGCCTCCCCCCCAACCCGCCGCAGCGTCCGAACTCACCTACAACGTCAAAACGCCGCCGCAACTCACCTACAGCAAAGAACTCCAAGCGATCGCGGATGGACTCGTCAACCTCGCCATTTCCCAAAAACTCCCCACCGATAAATTATCGATTTATTTGATTGATATCAACCGGCAATCCTTCGCGGAGTATCGGAGTCAAATTCCCAGATTTCCGGCCAGCGTGACCAAACTTTTTTGGATGGTTGCCGTTTACGCGCAAGTGGAAGCGAACCTGCTGCCGGCGGACACTATCGATTATGATGATACCTGCAAAACCGATTTATGTCAACTCGTCAAACACTCCGATAATGAAGCCGCCAGCCACATTCTCGATCGCCTGACTCGAACCACCTCGACTCCACAAAATGAAAATTTTGAAGATTGGTTGGAACGGCGATATTTCATCAACCGCTTTTTTCGTTCCGCCGGATATCACAATATCGATGTCAGCCAGAAAAACTTCCCGATTGCAGACCTGAAAATGGAAGAACCGGAACGCTGGGATTTGAAAATGCGGGGAAATCCCGAACAACCCATCCGCAATCAAATCAGTGCGGAACAGGCGGGACGGCTGATGTACGAAATTGCCACCCAACGAGCGGTTTCGGAAACCGCCAGCGATCGGATGTTAGACTTGTTGGGACGGGATCTCAATCCGCAAGTCTGGCGGCGGGACGAGAACAACCCGATCGCGGGTTTTTTCGGGGAAGGATTGGTCGATTCCGGGGTTATTTTTGCCTCGAAAGTCGGCTGGACATCCGAATCGAGACAGGAGGTTGCCTACGTGCGATCGCCGGACGGTGAAATCGCCTATATCCTCGTCGTTTTTGGCGACAGTCCCGCCTACAGCAACAACTGGACGATTTTCCCCAGAATATCCCGTTTCGTTTTTGATCGCGTTAAGGTTCGATAGAGGAGGAGAATCCACCATTATCCCCCTTGGAAAGGGGGACTTTCGACTCCCGGACGAAGAATCCACCATTATCCCCCTTGGAAAGGGGGACTTTGATGATCGAACCGTACATCACCCGATTGAGAAAATTCCTAAAGTCAAATTAAAATTAGAATAATGATCGGATTTGATTACATAATTGCCGAAACCGTTTCCGGCTTCGACGCCATTCTCAATCCCTTTGAATTGTATACCCTTCCCCTCGACGACTGGATCGCGATCGCCGTCGAATTTGTCGTCGATAACTTCCGTCCCCTGTTCCAAGCGATCCGAGTTCCGGTCGAATTGGTTCTCAATTCCATCGAATCTTTATTTATCGCCATCCCCCCGCTAATTTTTATCGTCGTTTTGGGTTTGATCACCTGGCAGATCGGCGGACGCGCGATCGCGATTTATGCCATTCTCACCTTGACGTTTATCGGATTCTTGGGAATCTGGAAAGCCGCGATGGTGACATTATCGTTAGTTTTGACGGCGGTGATTTTGTGCGCGATCGTGGGAATTCCGGTGGGAATTTTAGCCGCCAAAAACGATCGCATCGATCGCGGGTTGCGTCCCCTTTTGGACACCATGCAAACCCTCCCCGCCTTCGTCTATCTCGTCCCCGTCGTGATGTTATTCGGAATCGGAAGAGTCCCCGGAACGATCGCGACATTTATCTTCGCCGTCCCTCCACTAATCCGCCTCACAAACTTGGGAATTCGACAGGTTTCTCCGGAAGCCGTCGAAGCCGCGATCGCCTTCGGTTCCACCCCCCGACAAATTTTGTGGAACGTCCAACTTCCCCTCAGCCTCCCCGCCATTCTCACCGGCATGAATCAGGCGATCGTCCTGGCGTTGTCGATGTCCGTGATCGCGTCTATGATCGCCGTGGAGGGACTCGGACAGTTGGTTTTGCAGGGAGTCGGACGCCTGGATGTGGGACTCGCGGCGGTGGGGGGATTGGGAATCGTCCTAATTGCGATCCTCTTAGATCGGATCGCGACGGCGATCGCCGAAAGTGGCGAATCTTGGCGCGATCGCGGTATCATAAAATTGCTCTCTCGCCACCGCAAACGTTCTCAAGACGCGATCAATTATTCATCTCGATAATGCCGATTCAACCCGTCCAAAAATTAACTCAAACTTTTGTCGCGATCGCCGTTTTGGGAAGCGCGATCGCCTGCCAGCCTTCCCCGGAAACCGCCGAAAATCGCTCCCCGGAAACTGTAACCGTCCGTTCGGCTTATGTCGAACTCGAAGGTTTGTTCGTCCAGGAAGTTTTCAATATCGGTTTGGAACGCCTGGGATATCAAACCGCCGATCTCAAACAACTCGATCCGACATTAATTCACGTCGCGATCGGCGATGGAGAATTGGACTTTTTCGCCGGACATTGGGAAACATTGTACGAGGAATTTTTTCAACGCAGCGGCGGCGAGGAAAAATTGGAACGGGTGGGGGTGGTGGTTCCCGACGTTCTCCAAGGCTATCAAATTGACAAAAAAACCGCCGAAGCATACAATATTACCAACCTGGAACAACTGCGAGATCCCGAAATTGCCGCACTGTTCGATTCCGACGGCGACGGGTTGGCGAACCTGACGGGATGCAATCCGGGTTGGGGTTGCGAATTGGCGATCGAACATCACCTCGACAATTACGAATTGCGGGACACGGTGGAACACGATCGCGGCAGTTATTCGGCGTTGCTGGCGGACACCATCACCCGCTACCGCCAGGGAGAATCGGTTTTATACTATACCTGGACTCCCCACTGGTTGGGGACGGTGATGAAGCCGGGAGAGGACGCGATTTGGCTGGAAGTTCCGTTTACTTCCCTCCCCGAAACCCAGGGAGACGTGACGGAAGAGGAGACTTCCATTGGCGGAAAAAATCTCGGTTTTGCGGTGGATAAAATGCGGGTGGTTGCCAATCAAAATTTTATCGACAACAACCCCACCGCCGAACGCTTTTTCGAGTCGGTGGCAATTCCCATCGAAGATATCAACGCGCAAAATCAACTCATCCAACAGGGGGAAGACACGCCGGAAGATATCCGTCGCCACGCGGAAGAGTGGGTTACCGAAAATCAGGAATTATTCGACAGTTGGATCGAGCGATCGCGCGATGAAAATTGACATTCTTCTTTCCAAAGGTTAGAATAATATCAGATCCGGTTATTTGACCGCAAAATCTTCCCAATCATCTTGAGATGATTTGAGCTATTAGCTTTGGAATTGATTCCAAAGCGGTGCAGATATCCAACCCGTTTGCTGTTCCGATCATTCAACCGGATTTGATATCACTCTGTTGCGCTTCAGCGCCATTTATCTCTCCTGAAAATCCGGACAGTCGATCGCACTTTCAGATAAAGCAATTTTCGGCTGCACCGGACATTTGAGGCGGTAATCTTTGGTAAAATAGGTGCAGTTGGCACAGGGGATCTGGTGCATCCGCTTGGCACGCCGGACGGTATCCGCGATCGCCGTTCCCAGATTCCAAACAATCAATAACATCAACCCCCAAGCGACGACAAAGCAAATCGGAACCAAAAAGGGTTGGATCGCCTGAATGAGAATTTGCAACAGTCTCAACACGATTTTTTCCTTCTCGAAATAACGACAATTTCGCCACATCCCCAACCCTCTGCCGAGGGGGACGGTGCGGGATTTGTCCGATCGCCGAAATTACCTTAAAATTGCCTCCCAACTTCAGTTTGAAGTTCGTTTGTATTCCGGGAAGCAACCGGACGGATAGGAAAACGGCGACGGACGGATGATTTATTCAATTGATTAATTGTTTGTCCAATTGTATCACACTTCGGCGCTAATGAAAAGCCCTCAACCGGTCGAGCCGATCCGCCGTTATCATCTCCAGCGCTTTATGCCAACTATCCTGAGTTAGATTGGGGTGAACGTCCGATCGCCGCGCCAATTCTCCCCCCGCCGACGGCACCAACGCGCTGCGATCGCGCTCCGAAATCACCTCTTCCCCCGGACGATATTTTTTCCAATTCAAAAATGCCATAAAATCCCGCAATTCCCGAATTTCTTCCGCCGACATCCGCTCAATTTGGCCGATAATTTCCCGCTTTGACTGTTCCATCTGCTCCGATTCAATCATTACCGAAAATAAAAAAAACCGCTTTTTCTACACTTTAAAATCGTCGAATTCCTGCCGCAACCGATAGATCACCGTGTCGCGATCGCACTGTTCGATGATCTCCTGAATCACCGTATCGATCCCGTATTCCCCCCAAGTGCAGCCCCGTTCCAAATAAATTTGAGCTGCCCGACCCACCATATAAGTGCCGTAACCCGCGATCCCCGCCTGGGCGATCGCCGCCCCCGCGTAGCCGGGAAAATTCGCGACCAACCCCGCCCCCGTCTTGCCAATTCCCAGCAGCAAACCGCCGCCCATTTCCCCCAATAAAAGTCCCCCCGAGCTCAACAAAATTTTCCGCCACAATTCCCCCGCTTCGTAGCTGGTGATCGGCAGGCCGTACAACTTCGCCAAAGACCGGATCAACACCAGGTCGGCAAAAAACGCCCCCGCCACATCCAACACTGCCACCGGATTCACCGCCACCGCCACCGCCTTATATTGGGTGAAGCGCCAGATCAGATTTTCCGCTTCCACCCGCTGCAAGCGGATGCTCTGGTGGGCGATCGCGCGATCGGCCTCCCTGGCTTGCACCAGGGCATTCAGGGCCAAAAGCGATCGCCCCTCCCGGTAAAGAATCGTCGCGATCGCGTCCTTCAACTCCTCCACCTGGGGCGGCGGCGACTCCCATTCCTGAGTAATTGTACCGTCCGGCCACTCCACCCGCACCTGCAACGGCGGCGGTTCCGCCGCAACCCGGACAATTTCCATCGACGACTCCGACAAGTTCGGGTCGCGGGTCGCCAACTTCTGCAAATTCCGATCAATCGCCTCCCGTTCCGGTTCCGGGTAGAGGTCGATTTTATTGAACACCACAATCAAAGGCTTTTGGATGCGTTTCAACGCTTCCAGGGCCTCGTATTCCGTCCGCGTCAGATCCCCCGACACCACGAATAAGATCAGATCCGCCTGGCGGCTGACCTCCCGGGCCATTTCCCCCCGCATCTGGCCGGCCACCTCGTCGAGTCCCGGCGTGTCGATCAACTCGATTTCGATGGGTTCGGTTCCGGCTTCGGCCTCGGGCGAAATGGTCCAGCGCACCGATCGCGGCCACTGCGTCACCCCGTGGGTGGGTCCGGTTTGCAGGACGGATTGACCCAACAGGGCGTTCAACACCGCCGATTTTCCCCGACTCACCAACCCGAAAGCGGCGATCCGGATCAAACCTTGTTCCAACTTTTCGGAATTGGCTTTGAGAATATCCAGTTGTTCCTGAACCGTCGCCTGCAGTTGGGTTCCCGAGGACTTGTGTTGGCGGCGCATTTCGGAATAGCGGCCGATCGCCTGCCGCAAACTGCTGCGGGCGCGGTCGAAATGGGCGTGGGGGCGATCGGAACGGGTCATCAGGCGAGAATCTCCTCCAGGGCTTGTTTCACCGTCGGATACTGATATTCAAAATTGTAAGACCCGGTGCGATCGGGGATCACCTGCTGCCCCTCCAACACCACCTGGGCCGCATCTCCCAACAGGGCTTCCAGGGCGAAACTGGGCACGGGAAGCCAGGAAGGGCGGTGCAGGATTTCGCCCAATTGGTGACAGAGTTCGTTCATGCGGACGGGGTTGGGGGCGGTGGCGTTCAACACCCCCTCCACCGACTCATTTTCCAGGCTGAAGCGGATCAAATCGGTCAAATCGTCCCGGTGAATCCAGGAAAACCACTGCCTGCCGCTGCCCAGGGGTCCCCCGGCAAACAATTTAAACGGCGGGAGCATTTTGCCCAACGCGCCGCCCATGCCCAAAACGATGCCGAAGCGCAGGATCGCCAGGCGGGTTCCGGTGTCTTTCACCCCCTGGGCCGCCGCTTCCCACTCCTGGCAGAGATCGGCGAGGAAATCGTCCCCCGCTGCGCTGCTTTCGTCGAATGTCGCCGTTTCGCTGGTGCCGTAATATCCGATCGCGGAGGTGCTCACCAAAACGCGGGGTTTGGGGTCGGCGCTGTTGATGGCTTCGACGAGTTTTTGGGTTTGCGTCACCCGACTCTCGAACAAAACCCGTTTGCGTTCCGGCGTCCACCGCTCGTCCGCCAGGGGCGCCCCGGCCAGGTTCACCACCCCCTCGCAGCCCGCGATCGCACCCTGCCAGTCCCCCGACTCGGTGGGGGTGTAGCCGACGATTTCCACCTGCGGAAAGTCGGACGCCGGAAACACCCGCCGCCCCCGTTCCGGGTTGCGGGTCAACACGACAATTTGATACCCCCGAGAGTGGAGCGATTCGACCAGACGAGAGCCGACAAATCCGGTCGCCCCTGTGATTGCTACTTTCATGATCCTCTGTTTTGATCGGCGCTGCTTGGAATCCCATCCAAACTGGTATTAGGGGTCGAGAGAGATGTTCCCATCTCCCCCTAGCGGGTAAGGTTCGGATTTCAATCCCGAACGAATCGCACCCCCGGATCAATTCTAGCGTTGCATCCTCTGGCTCCCCCTGATCTCCGCCCTGACAAAGCCCGGCCGTTTCATTCTCGGTTAAACAAGGGGAGGTCGCGCCTTGTCGTGGGAGACGGGGGAAACCGCTGATGGGGACACAGATTGTAATGAACTGTAACGAAAAAAATGTCATGATTGAGGTTGAGCAAACCGAAGTCCATCTAAATGAAAGTATTCTAGTCCCCAGCCATGTCACGTCCTTTAGCGAAGGCTGTCCTTTTGGTAGACGGCTACAATATCATCGGAATTTGGCCCCATTTGCAGCAACAGCGCGATCGCCAAGGGATGGAAGAGGCCCGCAGGCACCTGGTCGAAGCCCTGGTCAACTACAGCGCCTTTGAAGGGCTCGACACCCGCATCATTTTCGATGCCCACTATAATGACACCCCCGCCAGCAGCGAAACGGTGAGCCGCAACCTGTCGATTTACTATACCGATTACGGGCAGACGGCCGACACCTATATCGAAAAATTGTGTGCGTCCTTGGGACGACAACTGCGGTTGGCGCGGCGGCGGTTGCTGGTGGCCACGTCCGATCGCGCCCAACAGTTGACCGTCATTGGCTATGGGGCCGAATGGATGTCGGCGCTACAGTTGGCCGACGCGGTGGAGGCGACGAATTGCACCCGGCGCAGACGGCACAAACCCCAGAAGCGATCGGCGGGGCGGTTCCTGGCCAGTTCCCTGGATGCCGAGTCCCAAAGGCGTTTGGCGATGTTGCGGATGGGCTTGAAATAAATTTTGCCAAAGGGCTTGCAAAGTTGGGAAGTCTACGTTACTATAGGTAACTGTGGCTAATTTAAGTTCACCAACGTTCCTCGGTAGCTCAGCGGTAGAGCGGTCGGCTGTTAACCGATTGGTCGTAGGTTCGAATCCTACCCGGGGAGTTTTCCTTCAATTCATTATCCTGCAACGGTTTACAGCACTTGACTCAAGGCGCTTTGATACTCTGCGGGTTAAAACCACGCAGATTCTTAAGTAATCCAAAGCTGGATTCTCAAAGGCATTATCAAA
>NZ_JAYFER010000354.1:0-7569 GCF_055795065.1 Lyngbya sp. CCY1209 | reverse complement strand
ATTGACTATGCCTTTAAGAGTTCAGTTTTGGACGGCTTAAGAATCCCCGCGTCTTTAGACCGGGGAGAAGTCAAATCAATCACTATCAGTCCGAACCAAACTGTGATGAAATGACCGATTATAAAAATTCGACACTGAAGCCGGCAGAGCAGATTAAATTAGCCCAAAGTTCGGCCAGAATATTGGCTAAAGAAATTTGTCCCCGGGGCATCGATCGCATCGCTTTGCCTTCCCTATGTCATGCCTGTAGAGAGTTGGAAAGGCTGTACTTGTAGAGTGCGATCGGGTCGGGTTGATTGCAAATCTTTATGAATCGCCTTAAATTGTTTTTGCCCTTCCCCCGCGATCGCCGAAGATCCCCCGGATACTCGCAGATCGCGGGGTGCAACGTTTCCCCTCACCCGATCCCCTGCCTCCAAATTCCGCAATTCCGGCAACCATTGGCGAATGGATTCCCCCTCCGGCCCATGATGCTAGAGAGCGATCGCCCCACCCCAATCCGACCCCAACATTCCAAAAAAAATCGAGGGCGAATCCAATCCGCCCCGACTGAATTGGAAAGTGGAAACTAGGCGTTTCCTTTGCCGTCCGAAACACCGCTGGCGGCCGGTTCGGCGGAAATCTCCCCATCCCCGTTGCCGGATTGGCCGTTGCTCGGCAGTTCCAGACAATACCCGGCGCCGTAGACGGTTTTGATGTACTTGGGATGGCGGGGATCCGGTTCCATTTTCGTCCTCAAGTGGCGGATGTGGACCCGGATGGTTTCGATGTCGTCATCCGGATCGTAACCCCACACTTCCTTGAGAATTTCGCTCGGCGCCACCGTCTGGCCGTGGCGTTGCAGCAAACAGTGTAACAATTCAAACTCTAAATGGGTGAGTTTGACCGTTTTATCAAACCAAATTGCCTCAAATCGTTCGGGAACCAACGTCAGGACACCGTAACTGAGGATTTCGCTGTGTTTCGCCGCCTGGGGGATGCGATCGGTCCGTCGCAACAGGGCGCGGACTCGGGCCAGCATTTCTTCGAGTTCAAACGGTTTGGTCAAATAATCGTCGGCCCCGGCATTGAAACCTTCGACCTTATTTTGAGTCTGCCCCAAAGCCGTCAACATCAAAATGGGAATGTCGGCGGTGCGCTCGTCCCGACGCAACCGCTGACACACCGTAAATCCGTCCACCTTGGGCAGCATCAGATCCAAAACGATCAAATCTGGCAGGAGTTGCAGCGCGAGGGCCTGTCCTTTTATGCCGTCTTCGGCTTGGCTGACTTCGTAACCAGCCATCTCCAGGTTGATCGCCACAAGCTCCGCGATCGCCGGATCGTCATCAATCACTAAAATTCGGGGCATCATCTAAGACTCTGGCTAGGGTGTTCAGATCGACCGCCTACTACGACTCACCTCCGGGAAGGTTGCAATCTTTATTAAGGGTTTTCCAATGAATTGTCAACTTTCCTTAAGATACCTTGACGAGAGGTGTAAAGTTTACTGTACAGATTATAAGCAATATTAGCAAATGCTAAAAGAAGTAACAAAACGTGACGTCCCCCCCCCATACCCCGGTATGATGACTAGATATAGGGTTCACTCATCGGAGTCCGACCCATCAATATCAGGAGGGAATTGACCCATGGCAGTTGAAAAAGTAAACTCGTCCTCCAGCTTGGCCGAAGTCATCGATCGCATCCTCGACAAAGGAATCGTCATCGATGCCTGGGTGCGCGTCTCCCTCGTGGGGATCGAACTGCTGGCCGTCGAAGCTCGGGTTGTCATCGCTTCCGTCGAAACGTACCTGAAGTATGCCGAAGCAGTCGGCCTGACGGCTCAAGCCGCCGTTCCCGCCGTTTAGATCGCATCATCTCATCATCTATCTACATGATCCGGCATCGGGCATCATCGGGTTCAAACGCCCGTCCCTGCAGGATTCCGACCCCCCCCGACAGAAAAGCGAATCACCCTCACCGGCACAATTTCAGGGAGCAGCGATCGCCGGGAGATGCCGTCGGGCGGCGTCCGAAATCAACACCGGCGGGGGTGTCCGATGCTCAACCACCGAGTTTGGGGGAGATCGTCACGTCATGGCCTTAAAAGAGGGTTGGCAAGACAGCCACAATCACCGTCGCCAAGCCGTCGCCGAACGGCAGCAGCAACTCCGGGCGACCGTCGATTCGTGGCAGCAGGAACGACACATCCAGGCCCAGACGCTGCAGGAGGAGCGACGGGCTTTTGTTTCTCAGTTAAAACGGCAAAATCAAGAATTTTTGGCGGAAACCAACGACACCCGCCACCGGAAAGCCGAAGCACTCGCCGGAGAATTGCACGAATTCGTGCGATCGCTCTCCCGGGAAACCGCCGAGTTTCTCACCCTGAGCGCCGACGATCGCACCGCCAGGGCCTTACAATTGGCTCAAGACCTGCAGGCCTTTCGGGAACAACTCCAGGCCACCGTCGAACAATTGCGGCGGGAATGGGACGAACAGAACCGGGAACGGGCTCAGGATCGAGAGCAACGCCGCGATCGCGTCCAGGGCGACCTGCAAGAACTGAATTTGATCCGAGAAACCGTCGCCCGACAACTGCAAGACCAACTCCAGACGGCTCGGGCCGAACGGGAAGCCGACATCAGGGAATTATTTCAAGATCTCGGCCAATTTCGCGCCGAACTGCGGGACTACCGCCAATCCCTAGCGCAATCGGTTTGGGGAAACGGAGGGACAAAACCGGTTTCCCCCGCCACGACATCGCCCAAAACCCGCGACGTCGCCCCCCCCGCATCGGTTCCCAAAGCGACAAAAACGGCACCGCCCCCGACACCTCCGAAACAACCTGCACCCGCCGCCATTCCCGTCAAAACCCTCGAACGCCCCGCCCCGCCCGCGGCTCATTCTCCGAACCCGGAAGGGCTAATTTACGACTACATCCGACAGCGGGAGGGTGTGCGGTTGACAGATATCGAAGACGAGTTGAAACTGAACCGCATTCAAACCGTCGATGCCCTGCGATCGCTCCTCAAACAAGGTCGGATCTCGCAGCGCGATCGCACTTACTACGCCGGAAGCTAAAATAAAAATGGGGGCTGGGGATTGATGGGGTTCGACCGTTCTTTCCCGGCCCCAAATCTTTTTTCCGTCCCCCAAACCTCCACCCCCCCCACACCCTTGCAGCCCAAATCAACCAACATGACCACCGTGCTCCGCGCTGTACCCAAAGGATTCGTCAACACTCCGGCCATTGAAAAACTGACGGTTCGGGCGCTGCGGTACCTCCAATCCGGGTTTTCCGTCCACCTGCGGGGGCCGGCCGGCACCGGCAAAACCACCCTCGCCCTGCACCTCGCCGACTTGCTCAACCGTCCCACCATGCTCATTTTCGGGGACGACGAATTGAAATCCTCCGACATGATCGGCAACCAACTCGGCTACACCCGCAAAAAAGTCGTTGATAACTTCATCCACAGCGTCGTCAAACTCGAAGACGAACTCAAACAAAACTGGATCGACTCCCGCCTCACCCTCGCCTGCAAAGAAGGATTCACCCTGGTTTACGACGAGTTCAACCGCTCCCGCCCCGAAGTCAACAACGTCCTGCTTTCGGCTTTGGAAGAAAAACTGCTCGTCCTCCCCCCCAACGGCAACAATTCCGAGTACATCCGCGTCAACCCCCACTTCCGCGCCATTTTCACCTCCAACCCCGAGGAATACTGCGGCGTCTACGGCACCCAGGACGCCCTGCTCGATCGCCTGATCACGATCAATATGCCCGAACCCGACGAGGCGACGCAACGGGAAATCCTGATCCAAAAAGTCGCAGTCGAACCGGAACAGGCGGAACTGATCGTCGGCTTGGTCCGACAATTCCGCGACGCCACCCACGCCATCGCAACACCCAAAATCCAGTCCGTTGCCCGCCAGCAAACCAACGCTGACAAATCCTCGGGATTGCGGCCCAGTTTGATGATCGCCAGAGTTTGTCGCGACCATGATATCGCGATCGACCCGGGCGAGAGCGAATTTCGCGAAGTTTGCAGCGATATCTTATTATCGAGGGCGATCGGCGACCTGAGTGCACTCGAAAACCGCCTGGAAGCCATCTTTCAAAATCTATCCGGAATTTCCGAACCCGAACCCGCCGCTCTCCCGCCGAGTCCCGAACCCCAACTCTCACCCGCCCCCACCCGCCTCCCCACCACCGAAGAAAAAGTCTACGCCTACCTCAAACAATCCAACGGCGCCAGAGTCTCTGAAATCGAGTCGGCCCTCGGCCTCAACCGAGTCCAAACCACCGACGCCCTGCGATCGCTCCTGAGAAAAAGCTACCTCCGCCAACAAGACAACCGACTCTTCGTCGTCCAAGAAGACAACCACCAATCCGTCTAGCAATGAAAAATTAATTGATAATTCTCAATTATCAATTATCAATGATCAATTCTCATTATGACTTCACAACCGCGTCAATCCAGTTCCCAGCGGGGAGTTCCCATGTCAACCACGGGTTCCACCCTCGCCGACATTTTGGAACGGGTTTTGGACAAAGGAATCGTCATCGCCGGGGATATTTCTGTTTCCGTGGGATCGACGGAACTGTTGAACATCCGCATCCGCCTGCTGGTGGCATCCGTCGATAAAGCCAAGGAAATCGGGATCAACTGGTGGGAAAGCGATCCCTATTTGAGTTCCCACGCCCGAGAATTGGCCGAATCCAATCAAAAACTGTTGGAGGAAGTCAGACACCTGCAACAGGAAGTGCGATCGCTCAAAGCCGCCCAAGAATAATTAACAATTAATAATTAACAATTAACAATTGATTGTTGTCAATTGTCCTTGGATCAATCGAAGCGGGGGGCGATCGCATGATCAGATCAAGTCCGGTTGAATGATCGGAACAAAACGGGTTGGATATCCGCACCGCTTGGGAATCAATTCCCTCTTCTCATAGCTCAAATCATCGGTCGATGATTGGGGAGGTTTAGGAGGGGATAACCGGATTTGATAGAATTATCAATTATCAATTATCAATTGTCCTCGGGTTAATCGCAGCAGGGGCGGGCGGGGAGGATGGAACTGAAACGGCGAAATTCCGCCAGATATTCTTCCAAGAGCACCAGTTGGCTGAGGTTGAGGCGATAATACATCCAGCGTCCCTCCTGTCGCGCTGTCACTAATCCCGCCTCCTTGAGGGTTTTGAGGTGAAAGGAGAGCTTCGACTGACTCACCTGTAAGGTTTCGCAGAGTTCGCACACGCACAATTCCTGGTGGCGGAGGAGTTCCAAAACCCGAATCCGCAGGGGCTCGGAAAGGGCGTGAAACCCGGCGGTGATGTCGGCGGCGGCGTTAACGGTGGTACTGGCCATTAATCTAGTTGCAATATTTTGATCCACTCTAGCAAAATGAAGGCAATCGGCAATCGGCAATCGGCAATAGAGAGGAGAGAGGAGAGAGAAACTCCCGATTCACCGTCCCCCGCCCGTCGGGAATGATCCGCGGCCCTGCCAGACTGAAGCGATGCCCGAATCTGTCGGAGGGAATAGGGTGCGAATGTGACGGGGCGGCTCGGGGCGGGACATGGCCGATCGCCCGACGCCCGGGAATGAGCCGCGATCGCACTTCAAAAACTCGGTATTTTTACCGAGCTAAAATCCGCAGACGTGTTAAAATCTGTAAATGAGAATACAGACGCTTCAACCTTCTCTTTTCAACGAAAATTTATCGAAACAACCGAATTTTTGGTGACTTCAATCACAACAATAAGGTGCGGCAGATCACGACAATTGTGGGTTGATATCATGGTTGTTTGTCCGACAATTGTCTAGAATTGACTCACCAGAAAGTTAGGGTGTCGTGAATGTTTGTGTTGGGGAGAGGTAAGAATCATGTGGGAGAAACTAATACTTGCAGCGCTCGTGACATTATCGCTACAACTCCATTTCGGATGGAAATGGGTCCCTCAAACCCAATTCCGGCTATCCACTCCGAGTCCTCAAACTGAACGGGTGAACGTCGTGGCGTCGAAAATCTCGCCGTCCAATTGAGAACCGCCCATTTTGATGGCGATCGCGGTGGCAATCGGGAGTCAGAGCGATTGATTTTGCCGTTTTCCTCTTTTCGATCAGGACGAGGGCGATTTCTTGCTGAATTCAAATTTTTTGAACGATACCATCGGGGAACGGTTCTCCGTTCGGAACGTCCCCACCAGCCGAAACCCTTTTCTCTCGCTTCAACAATCAAACCTAAGAAAAGTCTCATCTAAATTTCACGGTGATTTTATCCGGCTTGGCTAGTCTGAAAACAGGGAACACCAGATCGCAGTCCCAGCCGAATCGGAGTTGAATCACTATTATGATATCTGCTGCCCTAAAAATTGGTCGGAGGAGTCAGTGTCAAGTCCAGTCTTTCCCCACCCAGAACGCCTGCCAGTGGCGCGATCGCCGGTGGGTGGAGCGGATAGCCCGGGCGTTGGCGGAGCGCCGATTTTGCCTGTACACTCAGGAAGTCGTCTCCCTGACGACCCTCGATCCGAAACGATATTGCGAAATTTTGGTGCGACTCACCGACGATGAAGGACAGGTGATTCCGGCCTCCGCTTTTCTCCCCGTCGCCGAACGTCGCGGATTGATGGGGGAAATCGATCGCTGGGTGATGGCGGCGGTGTTCGACCTGTTGTCGGAATCGAGTCAGAAAATTCGGGACACTTATCGCTTTGCCATCAACCTCTCGGGTGCGACGTTCTACGACCGCAACTATTGGCAGTGGGTCGAGGAAGAATTGACCCAACGGGAGCTGACACCGGATCGGCTCTGTTTTGAAATTCCCGAATCGACCATACTCGAGAATTTACAGGCCGCGGCCGACGCGATCGCCCAACTGCAAATTCGGGGCTACTATGTGACCGTCGATCGGGTGGGGAGTCAGTGCCGCACCCTGGATTATCTCACCTATCTCTGCATCGATTATCTCAAAATAGCCGATTCTTTCGTCAACAATATCGCCGACGATCCGACCGACCTGGCGATCGTGGAAATGATTCACTGTGTCGGGCAGTTGCTCGGCCTTCAAACCATCGCCAAAGGGGTCGAAAGTGAGGCGGCTTTCCGAGCGATCAAAGCCCTGGAAGTCGATTATGCCCAGGGATGTTATCTGACCCGACCTCACCTCCTCCAAACGCAATTTTTGGGATGATTAAGGGCGATGGCTCGACGCCCAGGTAATGGGGGATGGGATTCGGGAAATTACCTGGTGATCAAAGCCCGGAGCTGATAGCGACAAGAGAACCGGCGGCGTTACACTACAATTAATATTGGGGTGCGATTCGTTCGGGAATGAAATAAGGCTGAAATGCCTGAAACAACCTCCCGGTAAGGCTTCCATCCCCTTGGATGGATACAAGGGTTACACCCCTGACCAGCCTTATAACTGTCTGTATGTTCCTAAGTTTGGTATTACATGATACTAAATGAGGTCGGAACTCTCAGGGTCAAGAGGAGAAGTGGAGATTTTAACAATTCTTTAACAATCCTCAAGAGAGGAGGCGATAGCCACCCCCAGTTTTAGGATTCACAACCCTAGGATTGA
>NZ_JAYFER010000353.1:0-13970 GCF_055795065.1 Lyngbya sp. CCY1209 | reverse complement strand
TCCAACAAGCGCTGGTTGCACTTCTTCATGCTGTTCGTCCCCGTGACGGGCCTGTGGATGTGTTCCATCGGCGTCGTCGGTCTGGCCGTGAACCTGCGGGCTTATGACTTCGTGTCGCAAGAACTGCGGGCCGCAGAAGACCCCGAGTTTGAAACTTTCTATACCAAGAACATTCTGCTCAACGAAGGGATTCGCGCCTGGATGGCCCCGGCCGATCAACCCCACCAAAACTTTGTCTTCCCCGAGGAAGTTCTGCCTCGCGGTAACGCCCTGTAATTAGGGATATCCGAGATAATAAACTTGACCCCCGATCCGGTCGGATTGGGGGTTTTCGTTTGGGGAGATACAGTCCGATCCCCCTAAATCCCCCTTGAAAAGGGCGACTTTCGTCAATAGTAGGGTGCGTTCCCCCACTACACCTGGGAACTTCACCGATGGATGAGTGGGAACGCACCGACAGGCGGGTTTCAGAATCGAATTACAAGTTTAATAAAACGGTTCTGATGGTTTCAATGCGATCGCGGTTGACTCCCAAATCCGACTCCCCGAGTCGAGAAGCCGATCGCACCTGAATCACTCCCGCTTCCTCATCCAGGTAGAATTCCACATCATCCACAAATCCCATGATCGCGGACGTGAATTCGGCGTCGATATAATGGTCGTCCGCCGTCACAATTGTGGCGTTGTCCATGTTCTCCAAGACGCCTTCGATCTGTGTCAAGGCTTCCTCACCCGAAGCCGAATAGGTGAAGGGTTCGATATAGTGGGCGGCATCCCGGCTTTCGCTGGAGACGCAGTTGGGGGAGTCGGGACAGTCCGACAGATGGCCGTCGTGAACGCCCAAGTTATCGGGCCGCTGTCCCGAGAAGGAAAACAGACTCGCCATCACCGTCGGATGGGTGGGTCCGGCCAGCGCGGCCGTTTCGCCCCCAAAATATCCGACGAGTCCGAGAAGCAGTGCGGCGGCGATCGGGATTAATTTTTTTTTCAAGAATCTCAGGGGTGAAATCCGCATGGTTAAGTCTCCAGTTGACGCGATATCGACAATCCACCCGATTTTAACATCGACGTCCTCCCCGACTATGATTCGGCGATCGAAAACCTACAGACTTACCGTTGAACTTCTATAAGATCAATTTACTCGGGCGGTTGATCTAGTTCTTTTAGTTGTCGGTCAAGTTCACTGATAAAGACTTCAACCTTAAAAATTAAGTCATCAACCATCCTGTCATCTAGAATGATCTCATCCCCCTCTTTATTTTTTCCGTTCCTATGAACTAAATCGTGTCTGATTAAGATGGCTTTTTGAATTTCAGAAAAGTTGGGAAATTTAATCTTCAGCGTTGCCTCATACATCTTGCTGACTTTTGGTAAATTGTGATAAATGACTTCTAGCATTGCCTTCTTTGCGATTTCCGGTACTTTGTCGGCGAAATCAGGAAGTTCGTTCATTCCGACCTTCCTATCTTTGAAGTCTTTAAACGAAATGAAGAAAGATTTTAAATACACTTCATTTGACAAAACCGTGTTTATAAACGCATCTGCAAGGTAAGTTTCAAGACAGGCTATTATACCCACATAAATCTGCTTCCTAAGCGTTTTCTTGGCTTTGGTATCCGGAACACTGAGTTTGAGCAATATTTTCAAGCTTTTTATTCCATCTTTGAATGTGCTATAATAATCGGTATTAGATAAGATTGCATCTAAATGAGCATTTTCTATATCATCTTTTTCTATTTCATCTGATTGCCAAGACTGTCTCCAACTTCCCGTTCTTTTAACTAAGCCAAACAATCCCAGTCTATCTGTATATAAATGAGGCGCGATTTCATCGGTCAAAAACTGCTTCCAATATTGTAAGCGAACGTGAGTCAACAAATCTGAATCTATACTCGAAAAATTATCAATATTCCCCCACTCCAGGAATTTTTTGTACACTGGAAGAACGGGATAAAACCAGGGCTGAATTTCGTGGTCAGTCAAGCATTTCATAAACTTATCACCGTATGCACCACCTGTACCCGATCTGTTAATGTTAATTCCGTTTTCGTGAATAAAGCCTGTGACTTGACCGATAGTTCCCGGTTCACGAAATAAAGCGATCGCTGCATTCACATGGGCGCTAGTAATGTTATTGGGTCTTGGTTCTTCCCCTGAATATTCAAAGCCGTCTTCAGGACAAACAACAATAACAGCGAGTAACTGTTTTCTGAATCGATTGATTGCATCTATGATGATGTCGATACCATAGGAAATACCCGGATCGCATACTGGAATTAAATTAATCTGCATACTAACCACCTATACAATACAAAGCAAACCTAGAGATCGTCCGGATCGATCGCCCATCTTCGCGGTTGAGCAGAGGCGCGATCGCGTTCCTCCATTCCGAGCGATCGAATTTCCACCCTTCCTCGATACCTGTCAATCAATGCAAACTTTTGGCATCGGTTTTTCTGGAGAGGTACTTGGGTCCCGGATTCAAAACTGGCCGTTTCGATTTCTCTTCTCGTTCCCGAAGTGCCATGACAATCCGTTTGAGATCGTAACCATAAAAATCCGAATGTTGTTCGCGATACTTTCGCACTTCCTCAACAATTGGATCGTCAATCATCAGATTTACCTCCCAGTTCTTCAGGTGAACATAATTGGGGACATACATATCCACTGGACTCAACAACCTCAACAATTAAGCGTTTTGTTTCGGCATTATTTATGTGCTTAAAATTCCAGGTCAACAGGTAATCTACGCCTTGAGTTGCAGCTATGGCAATATGTAAGGCATCCTCTACACTCTTCTGGGGAAGCGCATTGTATTGTATCAACTTTTCAGCCAATGTAGTTGCAGCATCTGAGATAGACAGGCTTGGAATGTCAACAATTATAGAGGCTCGACGCTCCGCAGCAATAGCATCTCCACCGCCAATTTCTTCTTCAACAAGTGCTGATATCCTCAGTTCAAAGCGTTGTCTTTGGTTCTCCCACCAATCATGAGAAATTGCTTGACGAGCTGCAACAATAACATCTCGGCTAGGTCGTGATGCCAAATAGCTAATCACCGATGTTTCAATATAGACAACGGGCTTCATAAAACAGCAGAAAAATACTGTTCACTGCAATACCTAAACAGCCCAAAGCCTTTCACTGTGGGATAATTAGTGTATCGGCTAGAGGACTCCGACTCTAAATGTGAAATATTATATCACACCCACAGCCCCATCAACCTGCTTCGACCCAGAACTCATTCTGTTTGATCGCCCATTCCCGCAGTTGAGCAAAAGCGCGATCGCACACTATTATACCCCAACTTCATCTTACAGACAGCGCGATCGCGGGCAATCATTTTTGCGACAGAGCCGCCAACACCAACTGCTCAAAATGTTCTGCTTGGGTGCAGACTTGCTTAACCTGCGTCCATCGATCGGTAATGAGATGAGCCTTATCTTGATATGCTCTTTTGGTTTTCTTGATGCGCCGCTTTTTAGGTAGAAGCTTGAGTTGCGATTCTAGGGTGCGGTTGCACTCAGCGTTGGCGAGTAGGGGGTCAGTTGCGGACAGCACGGCAGCGGCTAACCAGGTTCCTGAAGACTGTGCAGGTAGGCAGAAGAGAGTGCGATCGCAGGATTGAACTTGTCCCAACCAGCTTTCGATCGCCCGCAGCAGTTCATCCACTGTATCGGATATTGGAGGGCAGGGTCGTGTACAGGGGAGGTTGCCCCAGAAGTTTTCTTCCGCCCAAGTTTCGACTGATTCTCCGCAATTAGGATATTGCTGATGTGCGACATCGACATCCACATGAATGATGATGAGATCGAAACCGACCAGGGTGGGATCGTCCATCAAAAAGCCACGATGTCGCCGATGCGCTTGATCGCACCATTTCAGTACCCCACACCAACCCGTCCCCAACTTTGGCTGAGTCGGTTCGGGTTGCAATTGCGTCATGACAAAAGGATCGGGTAACACTGCTTTAAGAGCCGCTTCAATCACCACCAAATCTGTCGGCCCTTCGGCGACCAAGGCAATGCGTAACTCAGACATTGGGGACTGCTCCGAGATGCCCCATCAGCCACAAACGAGACAGGGGATATTGCCGATTGAGTTCAATTAGGTCATCGGTTAAAGTCAGACGACGCATGACGGTTTGACCATTACTATTGCGCTCCACGGCAAACAGACGCACCTTGGGATCGGATAAATTCAAGCCATCCAGGGCGGCGGGGTTGTGGGCAGTAAATAACAGTTGTCGGTCTGGAGTATCGTGAGACAGCCAATCGGCCAACCGAGAGACGATCGCTTTCAGTAGGCGCGGATTCAGAGTTTGATCCAAATTGTCAATGGCGAACATTCGGGGGGCATTGGGCAACAGGCAGAGCAATGCCGTAAAGAGTACATAAAGTGCGCCTTCGCTGGCATCGTAAGCCGTTAGTTCGTTGCGACTTTTCTGCATGAAGCGATCGCTGAATTTCAGGAGTAAGTGAGTGCGCGGCACTTGGGGAGAGAGTAAGTTGGCTCCGTGGTCAGTTGTCTGGATATCTGCCACCCAATCGATCAACTCAAACACTTGCTCTAAAATGTCTTCATCTTCTTCGTTTCCATCCTCTAGATACCTGCGTAAGGCAGCAAACCCTTCGGCCAGTTGTCCGCCGCCGAGGCCGATGGGTGTCCGAGATTGTTGGTCTGGAACGATCCCGCGCAAGGTGGGGGTATTGGGGCAATAAATCGCAAATTCTTGGAGGCGTCGCATCAATCGGGCGGCGGGGTTGTCGGGTTCTAAATCGACAATTTGCAAAGCGGCGAGACCCGCCTTAGAGTTGAGGTTTTTGCGATGGCGGACTCCATCGGAAACGATTTCGGTTTTGCCATCACTTAAAAATTCTGTTTTGTAAGACCAGGCCGGTTCCGGAGAATCGAGGGGATTCAGCAACGAAACCCGATATTCCGCGTTTGTTTCAGTTTTGACCCCGATGGCAATGTGGACGGGGGTGCGATCGGAAATAAAGGAGCTTTTATAGAGTCGGGGTAAACCGGCCCGAACGCCACGACGCAAGAGACTTTCGTCATCCACAGTGCCATTAGCCGCCGCCCCCAATACTCCCAGGGCTTCAAGAAAATTGCTTTTGCCGACCCCGTTAGCCCCGATGAAACAGTTGACTCTTCCGAGTTCAATCTTGGCGGAGTAGATGGACTTAAAGCCCCGAATTTCAACTTCGCGGATCATCGCCATATTGACAGGCTCCTATCTAGAGAGCGATGGGATCGATCGCGGGCCGGATAGCCCGACACCACCATTGTATCGGGGGCTTGGTACGGAGCCGGAGGCCCGGTCGCTTCCCCGGGATGCCAGAGCCCATCTCCGGCGACGAAGGCGACCCGATCGCTTCCCCTAGGGTGTCAATTATTCGATAAGATAAGACAGCATAGACCTCAGTGAACCGGAACCGGAGATCATGGCCAAAACCGTTGCCGATGTGATGACCCCCAACCCCCTCGTTATCGATCCCGACGCCCCCCTCAAGGATGCGATCGCCCTGTTGGCCCGGGAGCGGATCGGGGGACTGCCCGTCGTCGATCGCGGCGGCAAGCTGGTGGGCTTCATCTCCGAAACCGATATCATCTGGCAGGAGAGCGGCGTCACCCCCCCGGCTTATATCACGATCCTCGACAGCGTGATTTACCTGGAAAATCCGGCCCGCTACGAGAAGGAACTCCACAAAGCCCTCGGCCAGACCGTCGGCGAAGTGATGAGCAAAGGACCCATCGTCACCATCGCCCCCGATCGCACCATTTCCGAAGCCGCGCGGCTGATGAACCAGAAGCGAGTCCACCGGCTTCCCGTCCTCGACGAATCCAAAACCATGATCGGCATTTTGACCTGCGGGGACATCATCCGGGTGATGGCGACGAGTCCCGAGGATGAGGATTGACCCCGCGATCGCCATGATTCGACAGTTTGAATCAATCCTGTCGGTTCGATCCCCTACCCTAATAAGATGGGAATAATCCAAAATCGAACCGGGTTCGCCCTCGGCATCCCGGCGATCGCGGATTTCAACCGACAGCAAATTGTTCAACTGTTCAACCTAAATTTATGACCATTACTCCGGAGTCCATTCAGCAACAACTGAGTTCGGAGGACCTCGGCGATCGCCTGCGGGCGGTCAATCAGATCCGCGAACTCGACCAAAGTACCGGCTTTGAACTGATCCAGACGGCGATCCGGGACCGAGATACCCGCGTCCGGTACGCCGCCGTCAGCCAACTCACCAGCCTCGGAGTCCAAGATCGCGATCGCTCCCTGGAGATCTTGCGGGATTGCCTGCTCAACGACCCCGAACCCGACGTCCAAGCCGCCGCCGCCGACGCCCTGGGAGCCCTAAAACTGACGCAGGCCTTCGACGACCTGAGTCAGGTGTACCACAGAACCTCCGAATGGCTGGTGCAACTGAGCATCATCGCGGCTTTGGGGGAATTGGGAGATCCCCGGGGATTTGAACTCCTCGAAGATGCCCTCAACAATGGCAACGAACTGATCCAGACCATCGCCGTGGGGGCCCTGGGAGAACTCGGCGATCGGCGGGCCATCGCCCTTTTGATCCCCCGGGCATCCGATCCGGATTGGCAGATTCGACACCGGGTCGCCCAAGCCCTGGGGCGACTGGGGGGAGACGAAGCGGAAGCGGTCCTGGAGCAACTGGCCCGGGACGACGTGTCGCAGGTGGCCCAACAAGCCCAAGTCCCCCAAGAGTCCGACTGACCGGAGTGCGATCGGCTTTCAGTTCTCAGACGGTGCAATTTCTGGTAGCGTAAATATAACGTAGAAGCCGACAATGCTTGCATCGGCCGTTGTGTCCTGATTTGTACTCACTGAATCATTTGGTTGGGAGAAAAAAATGTTAACACTTCTATTTCAAGTCCTGTTGGCGGCTTTGGTAATCGTGTCGTTCTTGATGATCGTCGCGGTTCCCGTCGCCTACGCCTCCCCTCAAAATTGGACTCAAGCCAAACCGCTCATTTTTGTCGGTTCCGGCCTGTGGGCGGCACTGGTCATTTTGGTGGGAGTTTTGAACTACTTAGTGGTTTAATTCCCTCGGGCGTTAACCAATAACAATGGGAGGTCAGAAGATGGGGTCAATCAAACCGAACCTCAATTCTCGAACCTCCCAGAATCGTATGAAGACCGAATTTAGGATCATCTGGCATGGCAGTTTTTGAGGGAACCTTTACCCACCTCGATTCCGTAAAATTGGCGATCGTGATCGGCCGTTTCAACGACCTGATCACCACGAAATTGTTGGAAGGGTGTCAGGATTGTTTGAAACGCCACGGCGTCGATCCTGAACCCCACGGAACCCAAGTGGATTACGTCTGGGTCCCCGGTAGTTTTGAAATTCCCCTGGTCGCCCACCAATTGGCGACGAGCCGCCGCTACGATGCGATTATCTGCCTCGGCGCTGTGATTCGCGGCCAGACGCCCCATTTCGATTACGTCGCGGCGGAAGTCTCGAAGGGGATCGCGGCGTCGGCCTTTCAGACGGGCGTCCCCGTCGTGTTCGGCATTTTGACCACCGACTCGATGCAGCAAGCCTTGGAACGGGCGGGAATCAAGAGCAACAAAGGTTGGGAATACGCCATGAATGCCCTGGAGATGGCGAGTTTGATGCGGCAAATCCGCGCTCAGGGGGCGGAGAATTATCAGCATAACCCGAATGCGATCGCAGCTTCGGCGACTCCGGTTCTGTCTCCGGGAATGGGTCAGGGAGAAGGATCGAAAGTGGCGCCGGAGGAAAATCGTTGACATTCTCCCCGCGTCCCGAGGGGGTTTGAAACTGCCTCAATCACGGGAAGCGATCGCTTCGGGGGGATTTTAGATTTTCCAATCCTCAAGTTGAATATCCGCACCGCTTGGGAATCAATTCCCCAGCTAATAATCAAAATCATCGGTCGATGATTGGGGAGTTTGTACGGTTAGAAAAAACGGTATGATATTATATCAGCTCCTGATAATTAACCGCCATCGTCAGGTGTTGGGAATTGTAGGGGCGCAAGGCTTGCGCCCTGATTATTGCTATACTTCTTCGGGTCTACGTTGAAATCTGTTAGCATGACAGCAGTCTCCACCTCGGAAGAGAAAGATGAGTTACCCGCCGCCCCCCTGGAAATTGCAGGGATACGCCTTCCACACCCTCCAACCCGTGGACGTGACGCGATCGCGATCGCTCATTCCCCCCGAGGATGCTCCGGAAGTGGTGGGGACGAAAAGTGTATTCTCTCCGGCGACATAATTTCCGAGGATTGACCATGAAAATCAAACAAGCGATCGACCTCCATAAAGCTCTGACGTTCCCGTTTATTTTGGGATTGATGTTTTTCTACGACAACTTTACCATCGGCCCCTGGGTTTATCTCGCCCTGCACGGAACCTATGGCATTTTGTGGCTGTTAAAAAGCAAAATTTATCCCGATAAGCAGTGGGAAGAAGAAATCCCCATCGCGACGGGAATCGGCACTTTCTTAATCGTGGGGTTATATTGGGTGGCGCCGTTCATTCTGGTCAGCAGTCGCTCCGAACCCCCGGCTTTTTTGATCGCCATTGCGATTTCGACCAACATCTTCGGAGTCTTCCTGCATTACGTCAGCGATGCCCAAAAGTATTATACTTTAAAATATCGCCCCGGACTGATTACCGAGGGCTTTTTTGCCCGGTGTCGCAATACCAACTATTTGGGCGAAATCCTCATTTATCTGGCGTTCGCGATGTTGGTACAGCACTGGCTACCCTTTGTCATTGTGGGGGGATTTGCGATCGCCATTTTTATCCCCAATATGCTCAAAAAAGATAAGTCCCTTTCCCGCTATCCGGAATTTGAATCTTACCGCCAACGATCCGGGTTATTGATTCCCAAATTATTCGGGACGGGAAACCCTTCGGAAACGACGGCGATCGCCCAAAATTCCGACGGATAATTCCGGCTAATTTTGCCTGTCAATTTCGACGATGCCCCGCAATTTTGCAGGAGTCGGGGCATCACTCCAACTGCCGATGGGGCGATCGAACGGATTAGCCGGTCCGGTCAAAACTCCGAAATCTTCTCCTCCCCGTTCGGGGTTATCATTGGGTTCTCCCGGCGCCCAATTGGTGTAGGTGACGGGTTGTCCGCTTACCCACTCAAACTCCCCTTCCGTAGCGCGATCGCTGATTCCAATCCATAAGAAATCCACACCTTCGCCCAGAAATTGTTCCGCCAACCACTGATTTTCCGGCTCATCATTAATTGTCACCAAATGTCCCCCCGCCGCGATCGCCGCATCCCGCGCCTCTTCCCAGGATAAAATGTCGGTCAAAAAGTATCGATTTCCGGTTTCGGGATGGATGACAACTTGGGGGGGATTGGCTTGGGCGATCGCCGCGTTAAAGCCGAGGGTTGCGGTTGTGAATAATTGCGATATAAATTTCAACATAGCGTCAAAAATTATCGGGTAAGAATCCCCCCCAGCCCCCCTTAAAAAGGGGGGAGGAACTTTCTCAAAGTCCCCCTGATCAAGGGATATTTAGGGGGATATAATGGGATATTTTTCACCGATTAATTGTGGAAAAAATTATACAATAGACGGGAATTCTGATGCGAGCGGACAGCTACCTCCAATCAAGTCCTATGGAACAAATCGTTATTTTCACCCGCTACCCGGAGCCCGGCCGGACGAAAACCCGACTGATTCCGGCGTTGGGGGCCGAAGGCGCCGCCAAACTGCATCGGAAAATGGCCGATCGCGCGATCGCAACCGTCCGACAACTGTGGCAGTCCCGCCCCATTTCCGCAGAAGTCCGGTTTACGGGGGCAACCCGGGCTCAGATGACAGACTGGTGGGGGGACGATCTATCTTACAGCCCCCAGGGGACAGGAGATCTTGGCGATCGCATGAAACAAGCCGCCGCCGCCGCATTCGAGAACAATTGTACATCTGTCGTGATCATCGGCACCGACTGTCCCGCCATCACCCCCGAGCTCCTCACCGCCGCCTTCGACAAACTGGGGGAGTGCGACGTGGTTTTCGGACCGGCCACAGATGGGGGATACTATTTAATTGGGCTGTCCCGGTTAATTCCCGAACTGTTCCGGGGTATCGACTGGGGGACAGCATCGGTATTGCAACAGAGTCGGTACATTTGCCAAACCCTCAACCTCTCCGTCGCCGAGTTGGTTCCGCTGACGGATATCGATCGCCCCGAAGACTTGGAAACCCTCAATATTAATATTGAAAATGTATAAAACATGAGCGCTACGCGCTGGGGTGTGGGGTGTGCTCGGTGGGGTGTAGGGATGAGAAACTCCCTTGAAATCAGGATTTCGAGGTTTGTTCCCCTTTACGGAACTGTAAACACGCGAACGCGCACTGCTATACATCCAGAAAATCTCCCCTAAATGTCCCTTCAAAATGATGGCTTTACAATCGGTAAAAAATAAAATGAATCAAACCGAGATCAGATGGTGGCGTGTCGGAGGAATAACCGCAGTTCAAGGAGCAATTACCCTGGGTTGGGTTATTTACAATCTCTATTTGCCCGTTTTACTGGTTCAATGGGGATTTTCTCAGGAATTGGCGGGCTTACTCTTAATTATTGAAAATGCCCTGGAAGCGGTCATCGAACCCATTGCCGGGGATGCTTCCGATCGCACTCAACAATTGATGGGAACCCGTTTACCTTTTATTATCGCCGGGGTGGTTCTGGCATCGGCGTTATTTATGGCACTGCCAGCCTTGGTAATCTTAGGCAACCCGAGGGCGGCAATTCGCTGGTTACTTCCCATTCTAGCCGTGGTTTGGGCTGTGGCGATGGCGATTTTTCGCAGTCCGGTTTTGAGTTTACTGACGAAAGCTTCACCCCAAATTCAACTTCCCTTAGCCGCCAGTTGTTTGACTTTAATTCAGCAATTAATCGGTGCATTCCGTTTCACAGCCTATGGCTTAATTCTCAGTCTGGGAGCCCCTTTTGCCTTTGCGTTGGGGACGGGGGTGTTACTGGGGGCGGCGGCATTTTTGCGTTGGGTGATACCCCCCGAAACGCCGAGTCCCAACCCTTCCGGAGAAGAGCGTCAGTTTCCTTGGCGGGTGGTTCCATTTCTGATCGGGACATCAATGGGAGTGGCTTGGGGGGTGCGTTTTCTAATGCCAACCGTTGCCGCCAGTTTAAAGCCTTTTCTCGGGGAACAAACCCCTTGGGGAATGGTCGCTTTCAGTGTCGCGATCGCAATTATGGCCCTTCCCGCCGGAAAACTGGCCACTCGCCTCGGCAACCAAACCGCCATGTTGTGGGGAATTGGCGCGATCGCAATCTTAATCCAACTGTTTGCCTACTGCCCCATCTTTGTTATCCTGGGACTCGGCGCGTTATGCCTCAGTTTTGCCTTGAGCCTCGTCTTCAATGGCACCATTCCCTTCGTGCTCGATCGCGTCCCAACTCAACGGGCCGGACTCGGCATCGGTTGCTATTTCGGTGGGTTGGGAGCGGCTATGAGTTTATTTGATATTCTCATTTTGCCCCAAGACAATATAACGATCGTCGGTCGGGCCGCATTCAGCGCGATCGCTTTTATAATTGCCGGGGGATTCATTGCCCGAAGTCGGCGACTTCGCCCCCAAACGGATACCCCTTGAATGTATGGTGCCGCGTGTCGCTCCTCGGGAGTCGGGGCGGTTCGCGAACTGTTCCTACAATTCACAATCCCCCCACCTTATTTAATGTCTCAGACGATATCAATTATTATCCCCGTTCTCAATGAAGCGATCGCCCTCCCCGGGACGCTTTCCCAGTTGCAGGATGTGGAGGGAATTGAGGCGATCGTGGTGGACGGGGGGAGTGGGGATGAAACGATCGCGATCGCCGAATCTTTCGGGGTTTCGGTGCTCAGAACACCGCCGGGACGGGCCGGACAGATGAACGCCGGGGCCCAAATCGCCACAGGGGAGATCCTGCTGTTTCTCCACGGCGATACAGGGCTTCCCGAGGGGTTTGCCCGGTGGGTGCGGCAACTTCTGGCCGATCCGCAGGTGGTGGCGGGGGCCTTCGAGTTGAAAATTGCCGCGCCGATACCGGGGGTGCGGGCGATCGAGACGGGGGTGAAATGGCGATCGCGCTATTGCCAACTGCCCTACGGCGATCAGGGGATCTTTTTGAGAACCCGCACCTTTTGGGATCTCAGCGGTTTCCCCGATCTGCCCATCATGGAAGATTTCGTGCTGGCGCGACAGTTGCGGAAACGGGGACGGATCGCGATCGCACCCCTTGCCGTCGTCACCTCGGGACGGCGGTGGCAAAAATTAGGCCTTTTCCGGACTACCCTGATCAATCAGATTGTGATTCTCGGCTATTTTCTCGGCGTCCCCCCCGCCACCCTAGCCGACTGGTATCGGGCCAAAAAAAGTAAATAAATATGAAGTTTGAGCCCCATATGTGAACTTTTTTAACGCTATCCCTCAATTCTGTCGATAGCTTGCACCTCCCTGCTTAAAATATGTGCTTAACAACTGCTACAGATTTTTAAGCGCACAGGAGACAATCAGTATGCCTGAAACAATGGATCAAGGGATGGTTCAGCCTTACAATGGCGATCCCTTTGTGGGTCATTTGTCCACTCCCATCAGCGATTCTGACTTCACCCGGGCCTTCATCGGCAACCTGCCCGCCTACCGGAAGGGACTCTCCCCCATTTTGCGGGGCCTCGAAATCGGAATGGCTCACGGCTACTTTGTGGGCGGTCCCTGGGTTAAATTCGGACCCTTACGCGACAGCGCCAATGCCAACCTGGGTGGGTTAATCAACGGAATTACACTGATTCTGCTCGCCACCATCTGCCTGTCCGCTTATGGATTGGTTTCATACCAGGGCGAAAGCAAATCCGATGCCGACCCCCTGAAAACTTCCGAAGGTTGGAGTCAGTTTGCGGGTGGCTTCTTCGTTGGTGGGATGGGAGCGGCCTTTGTCGCTTACTTCTTGCTGGAAAACTTCAGCGTCGTCGATGCGATTTTCCGAGGCTTGGTCAACAACTAGATCGGCCTGCCATTCACTCTCAATTGTTGCTGATTTAACCTTAGATAGGAGACTTTAGATATGACCGGTGATTACGCTGCTTCCTTCCTGCCCTGGATTTTGATTCCTGTAGTTTGCTGGCTGATGCCCGTGGTTCTGATGGGTTTGCTGTTCATCTACATTGAAAGCGAAGCCTAGACTTTATTCAATTTCCGAAACACAAAATCCTCTACCTTCCGGTGGGGGATTTTTTGATGGATGGATCATCGTTACAGAATCCTGAAAAATTTTCCCTCGAACCCACTCCTTCCGAGCCCGATTCAGTTTTCTCCTGAACGGTTGCCACCGTCGGTGTAGTAACTGAGAGTTCAACCACCAGGGAGGAGTTCACATGGCACGTTCGAGCAACGATAAAATCCGCTACGACAGTATCCAGATGGAAGGCAACAAAATCCACATCCAGCTCGATGTCGCCTCCAACAATTCCCGGCGTCGCCAGGAGGACGATACCTCCGAAGAGTGGGGGAATATCGGATTTCTGTTCCTGTTACTCGCGTTGCTGGTCGTGTTTGTCGGCAGCTACGGCGGTCCGGGAATGTATTCTCCCTCAGATATCAACCTCCCCCAAATTTTCCCCGAGTCCAACTCGGATTTTTGATCGGGTCGGGAACGGATATAGCGCTGCGGGCTTCTGAGTCGGGAGTGGGGAGTCGGGAATCGGGAGTAGAGAATTCGACTCCTCCCGATTCCCTTTCCTCTTTTCTGATAAAAAATACCCCGATGTCACCATCGGGGTAGAGAGAGAAACCAAAACTTGAGATCGATGAGCGATCGAGGTGCAAATCGGGTGACTAATTCATGTAGTTGACTTCTCCCCGGTCTAAAGACGCGGGGATTCTTAAGCCGTCCAAAACTGAACTCTTAAAGGCATAGTCAATGT
>NZ_JAYFER010000352.1:0-33742 GCF_055795065.1 Lyngbya sp. CCY1209 | reverse complement strand
GCGGATTTCTAGATGGCTTTCACAGCATAGGTTGAAGCCGCCTAACCCACCCTACTAAACCGACTACTAAACCGACTGGACCGACACATCTTAAACGGTGGGTTACGGCGGATTTATAGATGGCTTTCACAGCATAGGTTGAAGCCGCCTAACCCACCCTACGAATCAAGCACATTTTTAGCCGTGTTGGTCCACTACAATTGACAATTCTGGAGATCCGATCGCTTCAAAAACCCGGCCAAGAGGCGATCGCGTCCGTGGATTTGACCCGGTGCATCCCCGCATCCGCAAAGCGTCGGAAAGCGGCTTCCGCCTGTTGGGAAAAGTCCACCGCGTCGGGAACCACCACCGGGGACGTGCAGTCGTCCAACAGGTAAATCCGCCCCGCCAAATTGGGGTCGCGATCGCGAATTTCGGTCAGCAAATCTTCCACCGTCCAGGCGACGCAGTGACTCTTCGCCTGCCCCGCCACAATCAGGCGATCGAACCCCAGTAATTTATCGATTAAAGATTGATTTTTTTTGCCGATCGCCTCCCCATTACTGGCTTGTAAAACCTCCGGTTGCAGGGCTGAATAATTCTCCGTCAGGGGATGTTGGCCCTTGAGTTCCAGGTGAGTCTGGCTGTGGCGGGCGATATTGTGAAAAAAGATCGCCTCCTCCACCGCCGACACCAATGCATGGCCGATGCCACCGAGGATGCCGTGGTAGGGCCAGATGGTGAGGGGGAAGCGTCCGCCGTCGCCCAACTCGCGGGTGTAGTGGCGGGCGTGCTCTCCCAGGGCCTCCAGACTCCAACCTTTGATATTGGGGGCGATCGCCGGATTTACCCGCCAGCGGCCTTTCTCGACGTCCTCATCGGTGATGACGGTGGTTCCGGGTTGGGGGTGCTCGCCGCAATCGTCCACCCAGAAAATCGGGTGGAAAATCTGCGTGGGGGTGTGGGTGTCCATCGTGACGACAATTTCCGCGATCGCCCCCAAATTGTGGTAGATAAATTCGCATAGTCGCCGGTTGTCTTCCACCGCCCCCCCGACGAATAACTCGAAACCGGGGAGGCAGAAGGTATTCTGGACGTCGATCGCCAACAAACCGATCCGCATCTCGTCTTCCGCCGCCGCCTTGATTTCGTGTTGTCCGGCCCAATTGCGGGCGTCCGTCGCCCGCTGCTGGTAGGGGACTTTCCACACTTCCCCGACGCGGTGGGGGTCGAAGTGGGGGGGAATCGGCAGGGTGGGCGCAATTTCTAATACCATTATTCTTAGATGCTCGCGATCGCTATTCCGGTTGAAAGGGAGGACGTTCAATTGTTCAGATTGTCTCCGATTTTAGCCCCGTTTCGGAAATTTCGCGTCCGCCGTCGGATGGGTTTTCTACTCCTATTTTTCATCGCCGGGATCGCGATCGCCAGTTGCGGTCCCTCCGTCGGGCAAGTCCGCAACCTGGAAGCCGGCGAAGGGGAACAGATTATCATTTTGGGCGATAGCATCGCGTCGGGATACGGCGTCCCGGTGGAACGGGCTTTCCCCGCCGTCCTCAGCGATAAACTGAACGTCCCCATCCTCAACCGGGGGGTGGCGGGGGATACCACCGCGATGGGACTGAAGCGGCTGGAAGCGGACGTGCTCGACGAAAACCCCTGGCTGGTGATGGTGGAGTTGGGGGGGAATGATTACCTGCGACAAGTTCCTATCGCCGAAGCCGAGGAAAACCTGCGAGAAATGATTACCCGCATCCAAGATGAGGGGGCGATCGCGGTGATTTTGGGGGTGTACGCCGATCGCATCGGCGGGGATTATAAAAGAATGTTTGAAAGCCTCGCGAAGGAGACGCGATCGTATTTGATTCCCGATTTGTTGAAGGGTGTCGTCGGCAATCCCAAACGCCGGCAGGATGATGTTATCCACCCCAACGCCGCGGGGCATAAATTTATCGCTGATCGCGTTTATACAGACCTGCAACCGCTTCTGAAACGGGCGACTATTCCCGAATCATTGGCGGCGATAAAAATGGCAGAATAATCTCGAATTTTGCCTCCGATGTCAACCGCATATTTGCATCCGCAGATTACGCAGATTACGCAGATTTATTATTCTTTGATTTGCCGATTTTTGGGGGGGATTAACAATCGATGTCATACCTGTGTTTTTTGTCTTTTTAATGGATGAAAAAACTGTCGTGAAATCTGTCCGCACTAGGTCGCTTGAAAAAAACTGAATCAGACCCTGAAATTTTGACTTCCCCAATCTGAAGTATTTAAACCAAACCCGATCGCAGGGCGACGACGGCTACCTGAACGCGATCGTCCACCGCCAATTTATTCATGATGCCGCGGACGTGGGTTTTGATGGTGTTGGGACTTAAATACAGTTCTTCGGCAATTTCTGGGTTGCTTTTGCCTTCCACCATCAATTTTAAAACTTCCAATTCCCGGGGGGATAGGGTTCCCAGGTTGGTTTGGGGGGCCGGGGGTTTGAGATGTTCCATCACCAGGCGGGCGACTTGGGGATCGAGATAGGTGGCCCCTTCGTAAGCGGCATCCATCGCGGCAATGAGGCGATCGATACTTGCCCCTTTGACGCAGTAGGCATCGGCCCCACTCGACAAGGACGCGATCACTTCCGTTTCGGCGGTGTGAGACGTCAGCATCACCACCCGAATTTCCGGAAATTGTTCTTTGATCTGTTTGGTGGCGGCGATTCCATCCAGGCGGGGCAGGCCGATATCCATAATTACGATATCCGGCTTTTTCTCCTTCGCCGCTTCTACACCGAGATAACCATCTTCGGCAATACCCACCAGGGTAATATTGGGACAGTCTGACAAAGCCTGTTCCAACCCCAGTTGCATCATCGGATCGTCTTCGACAATTAGAACGCGCATTATTGTTTGGGAAAGTGTTAAATGACTAGAAAGGACAACATTGACCGAGTTTCATGAATCCGGGTCTGAAGTTCTATCTTACCTGTTACATTTCACCCCCAAACTTAAATTTTACCGGACTTTCAAGACCCGCACCGATTCTCCGGCCCGGACGTGGGTCTGCCCGATGGGAAGCACGGCTAGGGCGTCGGTTTGGGCGAGGTTGATCAGGTTTCCGGAATTTTGGCTTCCCGGGGCGAGGGCGAATTCTATTTCGCCGTCAACCGATCGCAGCTTGCCCCAGAGGTAGGTTTCTCGCTTGCCGCCCGATCGCAACTCGTGACGCGATCGCACCTGCATCCACTGCGGACGCCAAAACGATTCGGCGAGTCCTGATCGCTTCTTCAAAGCCGGTCCGACGAACCGCCAGCACGTCACCAAAGCGGATACGGGGTTTCCCGGCAAGCCAAAATACGAGCAGTTGGGGAAGGTGGCGAAGGTGAGGGGTTTGCCCGGTTTCACCGCCACGGATCGGACCCCAATTTTTCCCCCCAACTCGGATAGCAGTTTCGGAATATAATCATACTCCCCCACGGACACCCCGCCACTGGACAATACCACATCCGCCGTCAGAATGGCCTTGGCGATCGCGGATTTGAGGGCCTCCGGGCGATCGGGGATGATGCCGAGGCGGACGGGTTCGGCCCCCATTTGTTGAACCCAAGCCGCCAACCCGTACTGGTTGGAGTCCACCAACTGTCCCGGGCCGAGGGGGCGATCGGGCCGGACCAGTTCATTTCCCGTCGAAAGCAGGGCTACCCGCAGGGGGCGATAAACGGGGACCCGCAAACACTGGGCAGCCGCCAACACCGCCATTTCCGCCGCCCCCAGCGCGATGCCCCCCGGCAGCAGGGGATCTCCGGCTTTGTAATAGGAACCCCGGCGGCGGACGAAGGCCCCGGATTCCGGTGTGGCGAGGATTTGGACGCGATCGCCGTTTCGTTGCGTTTCCTCCTGCATGACGACGGTATCGGCCCCCTCCGGCAGGCAGGCGCCGGTAAAAATTCGCGCCGCCTGTCCGGGTTGCAGCGTCTTTTTGGGGGAAGAGCCCGCCGGAATTTCTTCGACGATCGCCAAATCGGCGGGACGTCCGGCTAGATCAGCGTGTCGCACCGCGTAGCCGTCCATCGCCGAGTTATCCCAGTGGGGAAAGTCCAGGTCGCTGGTGACGGGGGCGGCGAGAATGCGCCCCGAAGCCGCCTCCAAACTCACCGCCTCGATATCCGCCTCGTCGGGGGCGGGCACCTGTTCTAAAATAATCGATTCTGCTTCTTGAACTGATAACATCAATGTGAATGACTCGCTCCTCAATCAGTGAATCATAGAAATTGTCAAGACATGGGAGAGGGCGAATACCATTCGCCTCGACCATCTCAATTTCCCACACTCCCATTCTTCCAACGATAGCGGAGCAATTCAATCTGCGCCATCTGCGCCATCTGCGGATTGCCCCCACCCTTCCTGTATGATTGCAGTTGAACCCAAAAATTTCACTGTACAAATTATGACAGAATCCGATCTCGAAATGGAAACCAAGGGTTTGACTGCCGAACAGCACCGCCAGAAGATGCAACGGCGCAAGGAAATTCAAGACCGGCGGGTGGCGGAGCGATCGCTCGAAAAGGGATTGATTATCGTCCACACCGGCAACGGCAAGGGGAAAACCACCGCCGCCTTGGGGATGGTGCTGCGATCGCTCGGCCACGGTTACAAGGTGGCGATCGTCCAGTTCATCAAAGGGGCCTGGGAACCGGCGGAAAAAGCCGCTTTTTCTAAGTGGCCGGATCAGTTACAATTCCACGCCTTGGGGGAGGGCTTCACTTGGGAAACCCAAGACCGCGATCGCGACATTCAAAAAGCTCAAGATGCCTGGGAATTGAGCCGCTCTTTGATCGCCGATCCCGACATCAAATTGGTCCTCCTCGATGAAGTTAACATCGCCATGAAATTGGGCTATCTCCCCGTGGAAACGGTGATCGCGGGACTCGAAGACAAGCCGGAAGATTCCCACGTTATTTTGACCGGGCGCGGCGCGCCACAAAGCCTGATTGAACGGGCGGACTTGGTGACGGAAATGACCTTGATCAAACATCCGTTCCGCGAACAGGGTGTCAAGGCCCAACCGGGCATCGAATTTTAACATATTTTGTTGTTGGGCTTGCCCCCCGGAGGCGCTAAAGCGCAACAACCAACTATTATTAGGAGGATTTTTCAGCCATGTATGATTTTGCGATCGTCGGGGGTGGAATTGTCGGCCTCTCCACGGCCTATGCGTTGACAAAATACCACCCGGATGCCAAAATTGTCGTTTTGGAAAAGGAGAGTCAATGGGCGTTTCACCAAACCGGTAATAATAGCGGCGTCATTCACTCGGGAATTTATTACAAACCGGGGAGTTTGAAAGCGACCCTCTGTCGGGAAGGGTGCCGCTCGATGGTCGAGTTTTGCGAAGAACAGGGCATCGACTACGACGTTTGCGGGAAGGTGATCGTGGCGACGGAACCGGAAGAACTGCCCCTGCTTGAAAATCTCTATCAGCGGGGTCTGGAAAATCAAATTCCCGTCGAAAAAATCGGCCCGGAAGCGGTGCGGGAAATCGAGCCGCACGTCCGCTGTTTGGAAGCCATTAAAGTCAATTCTACCGGCATTGTAAGCTACGGTCAAGTCTGCCAAAAATATGCGGATTTGGTGGGCGAAAAGGGCGGAGATCTGCGGTTGAATACCAAGGTTGATAAAATTATCGAAACCTCTGATGGGTTAGTCTTGGAAACCAATCGGGGGGAATTAAAAACCCAATTTATGGTCAACTGTGCGGGACTGTACAGCGATCGCGTCGCCGAGTTGGGCAAGGTGAACCCCCCCGCCAAAATCATCCCATTTCGGGGGGAATATTACGAACTTGTCCCCGAGAAACGCTATCTAGTCAAAAACTTAATTTATCCCGTCCCTAACCCCGATTTCCCCTTTTTGGGCGTGCATTTTACCCGCATGATTGACGGTTCGGTGCACGCCGGCCCCAACGCGGTTTTGAGTTTGAAGCGGGAGGGTTACAAAAAAACGGATGTTGATTTCGCCGAATTGATGGAAATTCTCACCTATCCGGGACTGTGGAAATTGGCCGCAAAATACTGGAGTGACGGGGTGGAAGAAATCGTGCGATCGTTCAGCAAGGCGGCTTTCGTGCGGAGTTTGCAGCGGTTGATCCCGGAAGTGCAGCCAGAAGATGTCATCCCCACCCATGCCGGCGTCCGTGCCCAGGCGTTGATGAAAGATGGCGGTTTGGTGGACGATTTCTTAATCGTTGAAGGGCCGCGGGCTATGCACGTCTGCAACGCCCCCTCGCCGGCGGCGACGGCTTCTTTGGAAATCGGAAAAGCGATCGCCCAAAAAATACCCGAACTGCCCAATTTGCAAGCTCCCGTAGAAGCGTAATTTATCATTGTCCGCGTAGCACGGGCTTCTAGCCGGTCACAGGCAGGATGCCTGTGCTACAATTTTAAAAATCCCATTCCTCAAACAATTCCGCAACTGATACCGAAAATCCCGGAACCACCGCTTCGCCCTCCAAATTATCCTGGGGACGCCGGAAGCCGTCGGGCTCGGCGGAATGGTAAATTAACACATATTTCTCGTCGGGATGGATGAGCCAAAGCAGGCGAGTTTCGTTCTCAAAATATTCGACAATTTTTTCGTGTAATTCCTCGACGGTGTTGTTGGGTGAAAGAATTTCTACAGCCAAATCGGGGGAACCTTGAAAAAATCCCCTCGGGGGACGTTTTAAGCCCTGCAATCGTTCTTTTGCAACGAAGGAAATATCCGGCGATCGCCGATTCCCATCTTTGAGAGTAAATGCGGTACTCGAATCGCAGACAATTCCCAGCTTATTCTGTCTGACATAAATAGCCAGAAGTCCCCCCAATAACGAGCCAATTCCGCCATGCTCCATCCCCGAATTGCCCATATCTAGCAACTCCCCATCCACCAACTCATAGCGGCGCTCATCTTTGGACAACGCCATAAATTCTTCATCTGTCCAAATATTTTTTTCGGTCGAAGTTGCCATCAAAAAACCTCCGAAAACTGTCGAATTAACAGGGGAGATATTGTCTCCCCTTTTGCTCAACTTACCGCCGCCACTTCAACGGATTTTTCCGGGCGCGATCGCCGCCCCTTCAAAACCATCGGAATGCCCCCTCGCGCCGCGAGGGTGACGCCCCGCCGAGACGCTTTCGGAGGTTTCGAGTCCGCCCAAGCCAACTCATAATTTAACATCACCGTCGCCAGCGTTAATTTCATTTCATATTGTGCCAACGCCATGCCGATACACTGGCGGGAACCGCTGCCGAAGGGCAGGTATTCGTAGGGGGAATATTTCCGCTCCAAAAATCGCTCCGGTTTGAACTGTTCGGGTTCGGGATAAATTGACGGGTTGCGGTGGAGGAGATAAATGCAACCGACAACTGTCGTTCCGGGTTCGAGGTGGTAGCCCATCAACTCCACGGGTTGAGTTGTAACCCGGGGAAATGTGATCATTGCAACGGGGTAAATTCGCAGGCTTTCCTGACAGATTGCGCTCAAATAAGGCAGGCGATAAATGGTCATCGGATCGGCGTTTGGGGGCAATGTTGCCAACTCCGACAACAGGCGATCGCGCACTTCCGGGAGTCGGTTCACCCAGTACAAAGACCAGGCCATTGCGGTGGCGGTGGTTTCGTGTCCCGCAAATAAAAGCGTCAGCAATTCGTCCCGCAATTCTTCATTCGTCATGGGTTGGCCGTCTTCGTCCCGCGCCGCCATCATCAAGCTGAGAATATCCGTGCGAGTTTCGTCGGGATGTTGGCGACGTTCCTCGATTTCTTCAAATAGCAATTCGTCGATTTCCTGCCGCAACCGCCGGAACCGCCCCCAGGGACTCCAAGCCCCCAAATCTTGCTGCAAAAATGGGAAAAATAACAGGCTGGCACTCAGGGGAGAATCGACCACTTTGGAGAGGTTTCCGGTCAGTTCTTTGAGGCGATCGTAGCGGGTTCCTTCGTAAACTCCAAACACGGCCTGAAGGATCACCGCTAGGGAAATTTCCTGCATGGAATCCCGCGCCCGGAACGGTTTCCCAACCTCCCAGCGATCGCCCACTTTTCGAGTCAAATCGCAGATCAATTGTCCGTAATTGAACATCCGTTCGCCGTGGAAGGGCGGCATCAACAATTTGCGCTGGCGCCGGTGCGCCTTGTCTTCCAGCAGGATCACGGATTTATCCCCCACCAGGGGTTTCAAAATCCCGTTGACGGAACCGGGAGCGGTCAATTCTTTGGTATCGTGAGTGAGGATATATTGGATAGCTTCCGGATGGGACGTGAAAATCAGGTTGCGACACCCCGCCCCGATTCGCGTGCCGAAAATATCCCCATATTTCCGGGCGCAAGTGTTCATATAATCGACGGGATCGGCGATCCACTGGAATTCCTGAATCAAGTGAGAAGTTTTCGGACCGTTAATCTGTTTCACGTTCATAATTATTTTCCCGGCTGTTGCATCATTCTTCACCCCCAGTTTAAATAATAATTACGAAAATTGTCGATCCGTTGTTGCGCTTTAGCGCCCCAAATCCCGCATCTCCTAACTCTCCGCCCGAGATGGGTTAAAATAATCGTAAATTTGTCGGGCTAACTTGGGGCCGATGCCGGGAACTTCCGCCAGTTGTTCCGATGTGGCTATGCGAATATAATCAATGGATCGAAAGTGCGCCAGGAGCAATTTTTGGCGGTGGTGTCCGAGTCCGGGAATCTCGTCGAGGCGCGATCGCTTCATCCGTTCGCTGCGTTTGTTGCGGTGGAAACTGACGGCAAATCGGTGCGCTTCGTCCCGCAGCCGCCGCAGCAGTTGCACCCCGGGCTGTTCGGGGTCGGTTTCCAGGGGTAAAGACTCGCCGGGAAGAAAAATTTCCTCCCGCCGCTTCGCCAAACCGACGACTTTCACCTCTTCCAAAATATCGAGATCTCGCAACACTTCCACCACCGCAGACAGTTGCCCCTTGCCACCGTCGATGACGACCAAATCGGGTCTGTCCTGGCTTTCGGAATTGTGATCATCTCGGAAGCGGCGGGCGAGCACTTCCGCCATGCTGGCGAAGTCGTCCGATCGCCCCGATCGCACGTCGGGATTTTTGATTTTATAGTGGCGGTAGTGCTGTTTGGCGGGCAAACCGTCGATAAAAACCGCCCGGGACGCCACGGCATCGGAGCCCTGAATGTGGGAGATATCGTAACATTCGACGCGGTGGGGCAACTCGGGCAAATCGAGAATTTCCGCGAGATCTTGCAGGGCGGCGGTGTTGCGATCGCCCATCTTTTGCACCCTCGCCAACTCGTAGCCGGCGTTGCGTTCCACCATTTCAATTAACTCGGCTTTTGTCTGCCGTTGGGGGGTCACAAACGTCACTTTTCGACCCCGGCGATCGCCCAGCCAGTCCGCCAACATGGATTCGTCGGGTATATCATATTGTAACAATATTTCGCCGGGAATTTCCACATCATCGACCGTGCGATAATGTTCCTCCAAAACCCGCTGCAAGATCGCCCCCAACTCCGCAGAAGTCAGCGAAGATTCGCCATTTTTAACAGACGAGACTTCGGCTACAAATCCCAACCGTCCCACTAATTGACCGGCGCGAATTTGGAACAGTTGGACGCAGGCTTGTTTGTCATCCGCGGCTAATGCGATCGCGTCCCGAGAAACGCGATCGTCGGGGAGGGATACTTTCTGATCCGCATTTAAGGACTGCAAACCCTGGATGCGATCGCGCAATCTCGCCGCTGTTTCAAAGTTCAACTCCGCCGCCGCTTCCTCCATTTGGACTCTCAAGGTTTCGATCAGTTCCCCCGTCCGCCCCTGAAACACCATCGCCACTTTTTCCACAATTTTTCGATAGTCTTCCGGGGAGATCATCTGCTGGCAAACCCCCGGACATCTGCCGATATCGTAGTTTAAACAGGGGCGATCTTTGAACAGCGGTTTGGGACGCTGGCGCAGGGGAAATAACCGCTTCACCAACTGCAATGTCGTCCGCAGCAGCCCGGTGTCAACATAGGGGCCGTAGTAGCGATCTCTGGGGTTGCCCAACCGCCTCTTTCGGGTGATGAAAATGCGGGGATATTGTTCCGACCAGGTGATGCAGAGGTAGGGATATTTTTTGTCGTCTTTGAGTAAAACGTTGAAGTGCGGCTGGTGGCTTTTCACCAGGTTGGCTTCCAACGCCAAGGCTTCCGCTTCGGTGTCGGTGACGATAAATTCGATGTCGGCGACCTGTTGCACCATCAGGCTGATGCGGTGGCTGTGGTGGTGGCGATCGCGGAAGTAAGACCTCACCCGCGATCGCAGTTTTTTGGACTTGCCGATGTAGAGAATATTGTCCGCACTGTCCCGCATCAAATAGACCCCGGGAACCGGCGGTATTTCTTTCAACCGCGTTTCCAGGCGATCGGGATCTTTGACCAAGGGTTGAGTTTGGAGAGTCGGCATTAATATCGAAGTTGAGATAAAGGACTTTCGGACATTTACATTCTAACAATTTTCGTTATCAATGGTGTTGCATAACCGGTCAAAATGTTCTATCATTTTGAATGAAAGTTGACTCAAAATTTTCATTTTAAATCAAACGATGGCTTCGTTGTTGCGCTTCAGCGCTTCTGAGGGGGCTCCGAGTCCAACAACGAGTGATGGAAGTTGTTGCGCTTCAGCATCCCGGCGAAGATGAGTATAAATACTCAAGATTTGCCGGTGGCCCTCCATCATATCATTTTGTCAATCGTCAGATAGGGAAAACTTATCAATCGCTCCGAAATCCTGAAAATTTTCTGCAATTTTGTTTTGATTGATGCAATTGTAAAGTTCATTAACAGGTACTCTCAGACCAGTTGACGATTAAAATCGTGCCGAGTCAGCCGGAGGGGGGATAGTCATCGCTTCTCATAAATGTTAAAATTCGTAACATACCATTGAGCAATGTAAACATTCTCAGATTCACCCGGAGTTGGCCGGCCAACTCGGTGGGTTGCAAACGAGAGGAAAGCGCAATTGCCCGCCCGCTTTTCTTCCCCAGCTCAAGGTATGGGCTTAATTCGTCAGACCTTTATTAAAGGATGAGGTATCCAGCGGGAGATGAGCCATGAAAACTGCTAAAACCTCGGACACAGACTCAGTTCGTGCCTACCTGCGAGAAATTGGTCGCGTTCCCCTGCTGACCCACGAGCAAGAAATTCTCTATGGCAAACAGGTGCAACGGGCGACCGCCCTCCAGGACAAACGAGACAAACTTGCCAAACGACTGGGCCGCGAACCGAGCGATGCAGAATGGGCGGAGGAGGTCAAGTTGTCCGCCCACGAACTCAAGCAGATCCTGCACCAGGGTCAAACCGCCAAGCGCAAGATGGTGGAGGCCAATCTCCGCCTCGTCGTGTCTGTGGCCAAGAAATATATCAAGCGCAACGTGGATCTGTTGGACTTGATCCAGGAAGGGACCATCGGAATGCAGCGCGGCGTGGAGAAGTTCGACCCCACCAAGGGCTACCGATTTTCCACCTACGCCTACTGGTGGATTCGCCAAGCGATCACCCGGGCGATCGCGGAAAAGGGCCGCACCATCCGCCTGCCGATCCACATCACGGAAAAACTCAACAAAATCAAGAAAGCCCAGCGACAACTGGCGCAAGAACTCGGGCGATCGGCCACCATCAACGAACTCGCCGACGAACTCGATCTGACTCCGAAACAAATTCGCGAGTACCTCGAACGGGCGAGACTTCCCCTGTCGTTAGACCTGCGGGTGGGGGACAACCAGGACACGGAATTGGGCGACCTGTTGGAAGATACCAGCACCTCCCCCGAGGAATTCGCCCTCAATTCGTCCCTGCGATCGGATTTGGAGTCGCTGATGGCCGACCTCACCGAACAGCAGCGGCAGGTATTGGCCCTGCGCTTCGGCTTGGAGGACGGACAGACGTTGACGTTGGCCAAAATCGGCGATCGCCTCAACATCAGTCGGGAACGGGTGCGCCAGATCGAGCGGGAGGCCCTGACCAAACTCCGCAAGCGCAAGCAGGACATGAACGACTATCTGGCGAGTTAGCCGTCAATCTCGGATTGAAAATTCCATCACATTAACCATTTTCAATCAACTTTAAATTGGGGACCGGGGAAACGGGCGATGTCCGAATACCCGGTCCCGATCACTTTTGATGTCCGATCCCCCAAATCCCCCTCGCCAAGGGTAATTATAGCAACGAGCGCTCGTGTGTTTACAGTTTCGCTTTGGGGACAAAACTCGAAAGCCTGATTTCAAGGGAATTTCCAATCCCTACACCCGACACCCTACACCCTACACCCTACACCCGCGCGCAGCGCTATATCAATTATCAATTGTCAATTATCAATTATCAGAAGTGGGGTTTTCGGCCAATTGAGTTCGGTTTTTCGGACTTAAGGTTTCCGACCGATTTGCTAAATTATAAATAAGCAACAAATCGAACTCCGACAAGCGCCAATTCCGCATAATCCCCGCGAACACAAGCATTTGAACCGATCGCACGGTGGAGGTGTACCGATGAATCGACCCGAACATCAAAACTCAGAATTTTTTACCGCAGACACCCAAAACGGCCCGGACTTACTCTGGCAATACGTCCAATCCATGAGCCCGGAAACCATCTCCCAACTCTCCAAACCCACTTCTCCGGAAGTCTTCCAGGTGATGGAACGGAACATCGTCGGGCTGTTGGGAAATCTCCCCGCCGAACATTTCGGCGTCAGCGTCACCACCAGCAGGGAACACCTGGGACGCCTGTTGGCTTCGGCGATGATGAGCGGCTATTTTATCCGCAACGCCGAACAGCGGATGGCTTTCGAGCGATCGCTGCACGGAATCGGGGTTGCCGACAGCGAAGATTCGTGACATGATTTTTAATCGATCGGTCGCGTTTTAGAAGTCACTTTGTCCCACCGCAACCATTCCGCCGATCCGGTCAATCCCACCTGGGAGTTGCCGGATTTTGACGTTTTAGAATTGAGGCGATCGCTCCTGAATTGGTATCGACGGCAGGGGCGAGATCTGCCCTGGCGCCGCAGCCGCGAACCCTATCAGATCTGGATCGCCGAAATCATGCTTCAACAAACCCAGGTCAAAACTGCCTTGCCCTATTACCAAAGGTGGCTCAACCAATTTCCCACCCTGGAAACCCTCGCGGAAGCGGATTTGCAACAGGTTTTGAAAGCATGGCAAGGGCTCGGATATTACGCCCGGGCTCGGAATCTACACGCCTGTGCCCAAACCCTGGTAAGGGAGTATAATAGCACTTTCCCCGATACTTTAGAAGATGTGTTGAAATTGCCGGGAATCGGTCGCACCACGGCCGGCGGCATCCTGAGTTCGGCCTTCGATCTGCCGATCTCGATCCTTGACGGCAACGTGAAGCGAGTCCTGTCCCGACTGATCGCCCTACCCGTCCCCCCCAAACGGGGGTTAAAATGCCTCTGGGCGCTTTCCGATCGCCTCGTCGATCCCCCCCATGCCCGGGACTTCAACCAGGCCTTGATGGACCTGGGAGCGACCCTGTGCACCCCAAAAGCGCCCGAGTGTCCCCGGTGTCCCTGGAAAGATAGCTGTCAGGCCAATTTATTAAATCTGCAATCTGAAATTCCCATGCGAGAAGCCTCATCCCCCCTTCCCCACAAGTTGATCGGCGTCGCCGTCATCTGGAACGATCGCCGACAAATTTTGATCGACAAACGTCCGGCAAAAGGACTCCTGGGGGGTCTGTGGGAATTTCCCGGCGGCAAAATCGAACCGGGGGAAACCGTCGAAGATTGCATCCGGCGAGAAATTGAAGAGGAAATCGGCATTGCGATCGCCGTCGAAGACCACCTGATCACCCTCGAACACGCCTACACCCACTTTCGCGTCACCCTGCAAGTTTACCACTGTCGCCACCTCAGCGGCGAACCCCGCGCGATCGAATGCGACGAAATTCGCTGGGTAACATTAGATGAAATCGATCGCTTTCCCTTCCCCAAAGCCAACGAAAAAATTATCGCGGCTTTGCGGGAGGGAGTGGGGAATAGGTAATCGGAAATTGAAGCCCCCAGAATTGGGGGTTTGGGGGCGAGTTTCACTTTTCACTGATTAAACCGGAACGCCGGGGGCATTGTGAAACACCGGCAGGGTGAAGTGAAAACAACTCCCCTCACTCAACACAGAATCCACCCAAATTTGGCCGTAGTGGGCCCGGATGATCCGCTGACACAGGGACAAGCCGATGCCGTAGCCGTCTTGGGATTCGTCCCGTTCCAGGCGGAAGCGATCTTGGAAAATGCGATCGCGGTTTTCCTCGGGAATCCCCGGACCGCTGTCGCAGATGCTCACCTGCACTTTTTGGGTGGTGCGGTGCAGGATAGAAACCTGGATCGTGCCCCCCTCCGGGGTATACTTGATCGCATTATCCAGCAAATTGACGAACACCTGGCGGATGCGATCGCGATCAGCGTAAACCTGCGGCGTGTCGCCGGGTAGGTCGGTTTTCAGTTGCAGGGATTTGGCAACCAACTGGTCGTGAAATTCCGCCAACACTTCATGGAAAAACTCCACCAGGGACAGTTGGGTGGGCTGGAGTTGCAGTCGCGAACTCTGGCCCGTCGCCGTTTGCAGGATGTTGGTGATCATGCGATCGATGGTGCGGATCTGGCTGCGGGCCTGTTGGATCAGCCGCGATTTCAGGGCGGGGGTAATTTTTCTGGGGTTGCCCTCTTTCGTCATCTGGGCGGATTCGAGGGTTTCCAGAGCCAGAGATGTCGCAGTGAGGGGACTGCGGAGATCGTGAGCCAAAATTTCCATGATCCGATCTTTGAAGCTCAGTTGCTGTTGCAACTGTTCTTTATCCTGTTTGAGGCGGAAGACTTCGTCGCTGAGTCGGATCAGTTCCGCGACGTAGTTGATGGAGGCGACGGAGTTGTAGGCGGGGGCGGAAGCGTTGGGATTGGATTTCTGTTGGCTTTGGTAGCGCTCGAGCGATCGCACCCACCGCGGCCACCAGTCGTCCAGTTGGGCCATGATATCGCTGCCAGCCAAAATGTGCCGGGGGTCTGGGTGGATCTTCACCAGGGCGGGTGTCGCCACCAATTTGAAGTGTTCGGCGAGGTAAGGCTGCTCCCCGACATCGATAATTTGCAGTTCAAAGCGATCGGGCGGTTCGAGTTGGTCGAGATACTGGCGGATCTGCCGAACTTGTTCCTGGGAACTGGGGCGGCGATCGACGAACAGCAAGAGTTGTAACACTGCTTCAGGAGAAACGGAGCTTTCGGAAGTGACCTGCATGAAGTCCTCTGAGAGGGGCAGAAGACCGGAATGATTCGAGTCCACTGGAGAAATAGAAGAGCTAGACCGTGATAGTAGCACTTGCCTTCTAGTTTAATTTAAGATCTGCTTTAGATTTTAACCTGTTGTTCGGGACGATGGGTATCTTGGATCACGGATTTGACGTGCAATGGGTGATGTCTCGGGAACGTCTCAAAATGTGAGATAGTGGGGGCTTGGTGTTAATTGGGGTGTGGGGAAGGGTTGACTCGACTCCCGAGTCTCGATTCCCGACTCCCAATTCTGAATCAACGAGGTAGACCGGTCATGTGGGTGAGCTGGCAGAAAAATCCGTCCCTGAAACTGTTACTCGGAAGTGCGATCGCCTTTTTCGCGATCTGCACGGTTTTGATCGGGCACCGCTATTTCAGCTTCTACGCCTCCTACGACCAGGGCATTTTCAACCAGGTGTTTTGGAACGGCATCCACGGGCGGTTTTTTGAGAGCTCCCTCTCCTCGGCCCTCTCCACCAACGTCGTCCACAACGGCGAATTTCCCAATGTCGCCTATCACCGCCTCGGACAGCATTTCACCCCCGCCTTACTCCTGTGGCTGCCCATTTACGCCTTATTTCCCTCCCCCATCACCCTCAGCCTGTTGCAGGTGACCCTGGTGACGGCGGCGGGACTCGTCCTCTACATTCTGGCCAGACAGTATTTGCAACCGCCGCTGTCGGCTTTAATTGTGGTCAGCTTTTACGGCGCCAATGCGGTACTCGGCCCCACCCTCGCCAATTTCCACGATATTTCCCAAATTCCCCTGTTCGTCTTCACCCTGCTTTTGGCGATGGAAAAGGGCTGGTGGTGGCTGTTCTGGATTTTTTCGGTTCTGATTTTGGGGGTGCGGGAAGACTCCGGGGTGGTTTTGTTCGGCGTCGGCGTTTACATGGTCCTCAGCCGCCGCTTCCCCCGACGAGGATTGATTATTTGTATCCTCAGTTTCGGTTATATGTTGGTTCTCACCAACCTGATCATGCCGTTATTTTCGGCGGATATCTCGGAGCGGTTCATGATGGAGCGGTTCGGCCAGTACGCCGACGGTCCGGAAGCCTCGACCCTGGAGATTATTTGGGGGATGGTCAGCAATCCGTTTCGGCTGATCGGGGAACTGTTCACGCCCTTTTTCGGAACTTTGAAATATCTCTTGGGTCAGTGGTTGCCCCTGGCGTTCGTGCCCGCGATCGCCCCCGCATCTTGGGCGATCGCCGGTTTTCCCCTCCTGAAGTTATTTTCGGCCAAGGGCGTCTCGGTTTTGGCGATCACGATTCGCTACGCCATGACGGTGGTCCCCGGCCTATTTTACGGCACGATTCTCTGGTGGGCTGACCGCCAGAAAAAACACCCGGGGGAATCCCTCCCCTCCCCCCAATTCCGCCGCTTCTGGATCGGCTGTATCGCCCTATCTCTGGTGTTTACGCTGACATCCAATCCCAACCGCACCCTCTATTTTCTGATTCCCGATTCCGTACAACCCTGGGTTTACGTCCCCCTGACTCAACAATGGCCCCGGGCGGCGACTTTGCGATCGTTTTTGGCGGAAATCCCCCCGGATGCTGGGGTTGCAGCCACCACTTATTTAGTCCCCCACGTTTCCAGTCGCCGTCAGGTATTGCGGTTTCCGAGGTACCGACTGCACGACGATTCGGGTGAGTTGGTTTCCCTCGATTACGTCGTCGCCGACCTGTGGCAATTGCAGCGCTACGGGGTCGCTTTTGATAGCGATCGCGACAAGCTTCGGGAAATTATCGATCGCATCGATTACCTCACCGCGACGGTGCAATACGGGATTCTCCGGTTCGAGGACGGGGTGATTTTGATGCGACGGGCCGCACCTTCCGATCTGGATGCGGTGGAGGCTTGGTTGGCGTATCGCGAAACGGTTGTCGGCGATAATCAGTAAACAATCCGCAGATTTCGCAGATTTTCGCAGATGGGGAATCGGGGGGTGAAAGCATATTTTGGTTGATTTGTCAATCCCCCCGAAAATTCCCCGAAAAAAACTCGTTTCACGGGGAGGTGATTGTGATCTCGATCACTTGCGGGTTTGGGGCGAGTTTTTGGAGCGGGGAATTGCCGATATTGTTGGGGTTATGGGATTTCGTGAAAACTTGAGTGGGGGCGATCGCCTGAAATTACCTACACGAAGACTAGCATCACATATAAGCTTAACTTTACCACCTCCCGAAAACGGCGTCAAGTGGCGCAATCTCGCGGCGGAAACCGTTGAGAATGAGAACCATTCTCACGTTAAAAATATCTGTCTAATTGAATATTTGAATAATATCTAAAAAAATCAATAAATTTCGATTATCAAAAATCCCCTCTCTGTGTCCTCTGTGCCTGGAGTGGTAAATTTCTACCCTCTTAATTCTCACCCGACTCGGGCACGGAAGGCGACGATCGCAAAATTGTGGAGCCGAAGCCGTACAGAGCAATCACCAGAGAAGCCATCAGGGCGGTGGTGACGATCAGGGGTTCATCAGCTTGGTTGATGGCGATCGCGATGAGAGCCCAAATCATCACCAGGGGATAGGCGGTTTCGCGGTGTCGGACTCGCATGAGAATCGCGATCGTCGCCGCCACGACAATTAAAATCGCCGTCCACACCGACGGCGCAAGGCCCCAACCGTTCCAATTCAGGGTGTAGAGGGCGATCGCCACATTGACGATGGTCGCCACGCTAATCCAGCCCATGTAGATGCTGAGGGGAACGTTCACGAACCAGGCTTCCAACTTGGGGACCCGGACGCGACCCACATCCAAGTTCAAATAAGAATAAATCAGCGACAGCAAAATGATTGCCATCGCCGCCACCGAGAGGGAAAAGAGCCGATATAGAAATAAAAATATCCAGGCAATCTGAGCTAAACTTGCCAAAACCAAGCCGTAACCCATCTGATCTAAATGGGTATTATCCCGCTGGCCGGGGAGAACCTGATAAATGCCGAGGGCAAATAATCCCAGATAAATTAAACCCCAAATGGAAAACGCATAGCTGGCGGGGATGATTTTGACATCCGCAAAAAATTGATCGGAAATCTGGCCGACGTTCAACCCGTTGACGGGATCGATATTCGTCCAGATATTGACCGCGAAGGCGGCGACGATCGCCAGCAAAGTCGCCCAGCGTCTGATGCTGTCGGGTGGCGAGGATGGTTCTGTCGGTGTCATCGCAGATGTCCCCAATGCCGCAAAGAATCTAACGGGTCTAAATCGGGTGCGGTGGCAAAAATATAGCGCCGCACGCTTCTCAATCGGAAATAGGTAATAGGGAATAGGGAATAGGTAATAGGTATGGGAATCAGTCGCCTTTCACTTGGACTACACCCTACACCCTACACCCTACACCCTACACCCTACACCCTACACCCATTCCGCTTTAGCTTTTGTTGGAAGCGGAGGCTTTGGCGCGGCGCTTCAACAGTTTGGGCTTCGGCGTGGGCGAGAGATCCTCCTCGTCGTCATCGTCGTCGGCCCCCATATTCGCCGGACGGGTCTGGTCGTAGGCCAGTTGCAGGGCCGCCGCGGCGATCGCGTGGGGGTCGTACTCCTCGCCGAGCTGGGAGACGATGGGCAGGAAGGAGGCCATCCGCTCCCCGGTCAGGGCATCCCGCACCCGGGCTTTGAGGCGGTCGATATAACGCGCCTCGATTTCGGCCCGCTTGGGAACGGACTGGATGTCGAAGGTCTGGCGCAGGTGCCGCTCGATATAGCGCAGCTTGCGGCGGTCGATCGGTTGGATCAGCGTGATCGCTTTTCCTTCGCGACCGGCTCGGCCGGTGCGTCCGATGCGGTGGACGTAGCTATCGACGTTATCGGGAAGGTCGTAGTTGATGACGTGGGTGAGGTGATCGACATCGAGGCCCCGGGCGGCGATGTCGGTGGCGACAATCCAGCGCACTTGGCGGCGGCGCAGTCGCTGCAACAGACGTTCCCGCTGGGACTGGTTCAGGTTGCCGTGGTATTCATCCACGCTGTGTCCGGCCGCCTGCAGTTGGTTGGTCAGGTCGGCGGCGGACTGTTTGGTGCGGACGAAGATGATGGCGGATTCGGGATCTTCGAGTTCCAGAATCGGTTCCAGAGCCCGGGCTTTGGACCATCCCCGGGGCACCATGTAGACGGACTGTTCGATCCGTTTGGGGGTGGCTTTGGGGGTTTCGACTTTGACGGTGACGGGGGACTTGAGGTGGCGGCGCACCAATTTCCAGATGGAAGCGTCCATCGTCGCCGAGAAGAAGGCCGTCTGGCGGTCTTCGTTGCAGGCTTCCAAGATTTTCTCCACATCTTGGATGAAGCCCATGCTCAACATTTCGTCGGCTTCGTCGAGGACCGTCCAGCGCACGGAGTTGAGTTTCAGTTCGCCGCGGTTGAGCAGGTCCAAAATTCGCCCCGGGGTTCCGACGACAATCTGGACACCGCGCCGCAGCCGCTGAATTTGCCGGTCGATGGATTGCCCCCCGTAGACGGTGAGAACGTAGAGGGCGCGATCGGTACTCAAGTTGCGGATCGCTTCCTTGACCTGCATCGCCAACTCCCGCGTGGGGGTCAAAACCAGGGCTTGGACGCCGGAGGCTTGAAGGTCGATCTGTTCTAGGATGGGCAGGGAAAAGGCGGCGGTTTTGCCGGTGCCGGTCTGGGCGAGACCGACGACATCCCGGCCCGAGAGCATTTCGGGGATGGCCTGAGCTTGAACCGGGGTGGGCTCCGTAAAGCCGAGCGTTTCTAGATGGTGAGCGCGGGTTTCGGAAATACCTAAGCTTTCAAAGGATTGACTCATCAAATCTCCTGTCTTTTTGTTTTCGCCCGGTTCCCTTGGCTGCCCAATTCCAACACAGATTTCTCTTGTCTCCAATAACTCGAATGAGCTTCAGTCCGGCGGTCAGCCTTTTGACGGGCATCTGGGAACCATAGCATTTGGGTGAGGTCGTCCAAATTTATCAGCTCGCCGGGTTGACAACCCGAGAGGGTTCCGGCAATTTTCACTGCTTTATAGCATAGCGCTTAACAAACGGAAACATAACCTCAAATTCCTTAAAATTTGCCGCCATTCCTTGTAGATCGGCGGATCGAAATTCTGAACTGACTGATATCAGAGGGTTTGAGGCGATCGCTCCCGGCTGAAAATTTATTGGGGGTCGGCGACCTCTGGAAACAGTTTACCCCAGACCCGGGATGTGCGATCGCCCTTTTGAGATCCGATCGCTCCCGAGGGCCCCCACTCTGGGAACGATCGGGGATGGGATCTAAAATGGAGGTGGGGAAAATTGACCGCTCCCTCTCCGAATTGATTATGGCCTCTGTGATCGCCCGATCGTTCTCAAAGTTGCGTCCCCGGCTGGCATTGCTCCCGAAAGCGATCGCCTGGGGATACGCGGGTTTTGTCGCCGTTTACCTGCTGCTGAGACTGCTGTTTTGGGATGCCTTCTGGCCGGTGGCACTGGTGGGGATTTTCGTACCCCTCATTTTACTGCCGATTTTCCTACTGCCGATCTCGGGCATTTTTATCCTCAAAAATCGCGCCTTCGCCACCGTTTCGGCGATCGCTAGTTTGATATTATTGGGGTGGCTGCATATTAACTACTTCTCTCCGGCTACTGACCCCATCAATTCCCGACCCCTGAAAGTGGTCACCTTAAATGCCAGTTGGCACAAAACCAGCCCCGATCGCCTGGTGGATTTTGTCGCCCGAGAAGACCCCGATTTCGTCTTTTTACAAGAGGTCGTCGTCCCCCACGTTAAAAAAGCCTTTCCTAAACTCAAAACCACCCACCCCTACCAGGTGGGAGAACCCCCCGCCGCTATCCTCAGCAAATACCCCCTGCGATCGCACCGAACCCTCCATCTGGCGGGGCTGCGGGAAACCCAACAGCGAGCGATCGCGACCGTTGACAGCCAGGATATTGTACTTTATAATATACAGACGATTTCCCCCTGGATTCGACCCCAAAAAATTAGCCCCTTTTTCAGCATCCCCAGCTACGAATTTGCCGCCCGAACCGCCCAAATTGAAGACCTGTTCCAGCGCATCCGACGGGAAACTCAACCCACGATTGTGGCCGGGGATTTTAATTTCACCGAACCGTCCCAAGACTATCACAAATTAACCCGATCAATCAAGGATTGCTTTCGAGAATCCGGCTTCGGGTTCGGCTTCACCTGGCCCCACGGCTGGGATCTGAGTTTGGCTAATCCCAACTGGTCCGGAAAGCTGAATTTTCCCCTATTCAGAATCGATTATATCTGGCATTCTCCCCAGTTGCGATCGCGGGAAACCCGAGTCCTGTCCTCGACGGGGGCTGATCACCTTCCGGTCCGCACGACATTGTATTTTGACGTGAATTTTTAGACCTGGGGTCGGGCACGATTTTTTTGACGGTTTCACCCTTGACAAATTTGGGGCGATCGCCTAGAATGAAAGGGTGGGGGTAACATGGCTATACGCTTGATTTTTTGTTCAACACCCCCACAGAGAGGACGCACCATCAGAGTCCCGTATGGTGAATGGGTAGCGATCGCTCTGTTCCGTCGGACAGTTGAGCAGTCCAAAGAAGCCACAGGGGTACTGTTGGAAAATGCGGTAGAAGATCCTGTCGGTTTTCACGTCGGTTTTCACGGGGGACGGGATATTCTATTTTAATTTGAGACTGAATTTCGGTGAATTGAAAGGGCGCGATCGCCTCCATCCAAAACGGATGGGGATTTCTCGAGTAAAAATCGTAGAAATGGCTGCATAGCCAACCATCCCTAGAAAAGTTTCCTGAAATTGAAGAAACCCGGTTTCTAGCAGCAATGAAAAACCCCCTCGCCGTAGCCCGGGGGAAAATCGATGAAAATTGGGAGTCGGGGGAAAAGAAAGATGAATTGACAATGATCAATTATCCCCGACATCCCAATTAATAATTGAAGGTGTCGTCGCCATCGTCGATCGCCTCGCTGCCGCCACCCACGGCGACCAGATCGATCTGTTGGCGGTAGTAATCCACGCTCTTGACCTGGACTTCGACGTTATCGCCGAGGCGGTACTGGTTGCGGTTCTTGCGGCCCACGAGGGTCTGTTGGCGGGAACGGTACTCGTACCAGTCATCCTTGAGGGAGGAGACGTGCACGAGCCCTTCCACCCGCAGGGTCGAGCCGCCGGGGGATTCCACCTCGATTTCCACGAAGAAGCCGTAGGACTGGACGCCGGTAATTAAACCGACAAACGTCTGGCCGGTGCGTTCCTTCATGAACCCGGTCTTCTTCAACCCCTCCAAATCCTCTTCCGCGTCCGCGGCCGAGCTTTCCCGTTCGCTGATGTGGACGACGAGTTGGGCGAACTGGCTTTCCAGGTCGTGTTGCAGGTCGGGGGGGAGGACGTTCCAGGAGATTTTACCCTCGCAGGAAGAGTGGTTGAGGTTGACCCGCTCTTTCGATCGCGTCGAACGGCGATCGCGGCCCTCTTCAAATACGGCCTTCAGAACCCGGCACATCTGCAGGTCCGAATAGCGGGAAATCGGCGAGGTGCAGTGAGTGTAAGCCGGCAGTGCCAAGCCGAAGTGGAATTTGGGCGCGGTGCTGTAAACCGGGGGCTTGAGGCTGTCTTCCAACAGGTAGGTCAGCACCCGTTCGGCCCGGGAGTTTTTCAGGTCTTCGGTGAAATTGCGGAAGTCGAGGGGTTGCACGTCTTCCTCGTCCTCCAAATAGAGTTCGCACCCCAGATGGGTGGAGAGTTTCACCAACTCGGCGACGTCGGCGGGGTCGGGAGCCGGTTGCACCCGAAAAATGGCGGGGACGCCGAGGGATTGCAGTTGGGTGGCGACCACCTGGTTGGCCAGGACCAGCAGTTCGGACATCATCGCCTGGGCCGTCAACTTGTTGCCGGAGATCATCGGCCCGAGTTCCCCCTCGTCGTTGAAGTGACAGTGGGTGTCGGGGAGGTTGAGCTCGAAGGCGCCTCGGGCTTCCCGCATCTGCCGCGCGGCCCGACTCACTTCCAGGAGGTCTTCGAGGAGGGCGTTGGGTTCGGAGGAGTCGCCGTCGAAGATGCTCTGGGCCTCCCGGTAGGTGAGTTGTTGATCGACGCGGACGACGCTGGGCTGGATTTCGTATTGCAAAATTTGCCCGGTGGGGCCGAGGTCGATCAGGATGGAGAGGGCGAGGCGGTCTTCTCCGGGGACGAGGGAGATGCGATCGCAGCTCAGGGAGGGGGGCAAAATGGGGATGAATTTATCCGCCAGATAGATCGCAATTCCCCGGCGTCGGGCTTCGCGATCGAGGGCCGTGTCCGGGGTGACGTAGTGGGCGGCGTCGGCGACGTGGATGGCCAATTTCCAGTTGCCGGATTTGGTCTGTTCCAGGCTGAGGGCGTGGTCGATGCTGTACCGAGCCGGCCGGTCCTCTTCCTTGAGGACGGAAAACTCGGGGTTGCCCAGGTCGGGGAGGAAGGAGAGGGTCGGTTTGTTCCGCAGGTCGAGGCGGTTTTTGAAGTCCGCCGGTTTCAGGGTGACGGCGAGGAGGGCTTCGGCCTCCTGTTGGACATTTTTAGAAAACGATCGCGGCAAATCGTGCTTGCAGCAGACGATATCCAAGTCTTCGGCCTCTTCGGCATCGGAACCGAGGACCTGCACCACCCGGCCCACGGGGCGGTGGATGCCGATGGGGTAGCGGACCACTTCGACGTGGACGAGGTGATCGACGGCGCCGGCGAGTTCTTCGGGGGGGTTGACCAGGTTCATTTCAAACAGCAGGCGATCGTCGAGGGGGAGGGCGCGATAACCTTTTTTGGTCTGTTTGACCCGGGCTAAAACCGAGGGGTTGGCCCGCTCCAAAATTAGGTAAACTTCGCCTTCCGGGGAGCGCCGGCGGGAGCCTTCTTTGATGATTTTCACCAGGACGCGATCGCCGTTCCAGGCGGTGCTCAGGTGGCTTTCCCGGATGTAGACATCTTCGGCACCTTCGGCGTCTTGGATGGCGAAGCAGAACCCTTTACTCGAACAGCGCAGTTTGGCTTCGACGATGCCCTCCTGATCCGATCGCCGGTAGCGGCCCTTGTCTTTTTCCAAGATGCCGATCCGCTCCAGGGCATCGATGGCAATCTGAAATTTTCGCAGACTCTCCTCATCGGAGGTCAGTTTTTTTTCCAGTGCCTTGGGAGCCACTAATTTGTCTTCCGTGAAATTGGCTAACAGTGTAGCGATTGAAAATTCCATGCAGCGATTTTTCCTTCGTTATCTCGATAGGGATATAGCAATGAGAAGCGAGTGTATTAACAGTTGGGAGCGGGGCAGAAATTTTGAAACCCTGAGAGAAAAGCGATTTCCAATTCCGACTCCCGACTCCCTAATACCGACTCCCCTCGCTTGAGCACTATAGTTGGGTCGGACGCGACTCCCGCCACGGTCGGTTGCGGCCCGTTTCCGACGACTCACCTCCCCCGTCCCGCGTCCGGACGGCGGGTCGGGATTGTCGGGTTCCACCTCGAATCCGGCCTCAGTACCGTTGAAGTGGTCGGGCGGACGGCGCTCGGAATCGGCGGATGTCGGGCCGGGGCGAACCGAACTCGAAGTTCGCGTCAAACGGGGAGCGGGCTCGGCCGCCACCGACGACTGGGATGGCGGGGAGTCCGCGCGCCCGTTTGGGTCCGCAAAGATGGGTTCCCGACGGAACCGCCAGATTGTCACGCCCGGGGGCGGGAATTCGCGATCGCAATGGTTTTGACCCCTCCGGCCACCTGAAGTTGGAGATTCGAGTCCGGATTCCAAACGCCAACAGACACTCCGGTTGTTTCCTTCCCTCCCGACACCCATCGGCTCCCAAAGACAGTGATACAATTGAGAGCGATCGGCAACCTCTGCGGAGAAAATGCCCGGGGTGGGAGTTCAAACCTGCACGGCATCTCCTCTTGTCAGTCCAGCGCAGATGCCCGATGTCATGGGCTCAGACCGCAGGGTGAAAAAGGGTTCAAGTGGCAGACGGGCTGCGTAGGCGACCACATTTGAATTTAGTATATCGTAAGTTTAGGACAGATTATGCTTGCTCAATTTAGAGCCCGCTATCCCACCGGGGGACTGGTCTCGGAATTGCTCGTCATCCGGGACGGCCAGTTTATCGTCCGCGTTTTGGTTCAATCGGGCGGGGTGACGTTGGCTTCGGGATTGGCGACGGCGGAAACCCTGGAGGAAGCTGAGGACCGAGCCAGGGAGCGGGCGCTGCAGGCGTTGGGCATGGGGGCTGTTGCGGATTTTCCCAAGGCGGATTTGCCCAAATTTGAGACGACATCGGCTCCGCCGGAGGGGCACCGGGAAGAGTGGAGTCCGCCCCCGCCGGCCTTGGCCGAGGAATCGACACCGAGGGCTGAAACCGAACCCGCCGAACCCCCGCCCATGCCCTCCGACGACTGGCTTTCGGCTACCTATCTCAAGAAGCCCCAACCTTCGGAGGCAGCCGGCGGCGGGCGAAAAACCTCCCTTCCCCCCCTCCCCGGCCACGAAAACGAAGTGGAAACCGCCCCGGAACGCTACTCCGAAAGCTATCCCATGCCGGAAGAATTCTCCCCGCCACCGCCGACTCCCAAACCTCCCAAAAAGACGAGTCTGGGGGCGATCGAATCTCCCGATTTGTCTTCGGATATCGCCAAAACGGATATCCATTTGAAGCGGCTCGGCTGGACGACAAAGCAGGGACGGGAATATCTCCTGAACACTTACGGGAAGGTATCCCGCAGTCACCTCAGCGAGGAAGAATTGCTCGATTTCCTCCACTACCTCGAATCCCTCGACACCCCTCCACAGGGAGGGAGTCGGGAGTCGGGATCGAGAAATTGATAATGATCAATTATCAATTGTCAATTATCAATTCTCGACGGGGTTGGAGGCCGAAGGACGGCGGTTGATGACCTGATCGATGAGGCCGTAATTCACCGCATCTTGGGCGGACATGAAGAAATCGCGCTCCGTATCCTCTTCGATGCGGGACAGGGGTTGTCCCGTGTGGGCGGCGAGGTTTTCGTTCAACTGCTTTTTCAGATAGAGGATCTCTTTGGCCTGGATCTCGATATCCGTCGCCTGTCCCTGGGCGCCGCCGAGGGGTTGGTGGATCATGATCCGGGAGTGGGGGAGGCTGTAACGCTTGCCCTTGGCCCCGGCACTGAGCAGGAAGGCACCCATGCTGGCCGCGAGTCCCAGACAGACAGTGCAGACGTCGGGGCGGATGTGGTTCATGGTGTCGAAGATTCCCAAACCGGCGTTGACGCCGCCGCCGGGGGAGTTGACGTAGAGGTAGATATCTTTTTCGGGGTCTTCCGCATCCAAAAACAGGAGTTGAGCCACGATCAGGTTGGCCAGGTCGGAGTTGACTTGGCCCCCGAGAAACACGATGCGATCGCGCAACAGTCGGGAGTAAATGTCAAAGGCGCGTTCCCCACGGCCCGATTGTTCGATAACGGTTGGAATCATATAACCTGCTCAACTGACTTAACATTTTTTGATTTTATCGCGGTTCTCGGCGGTTGGGTTCCCGATGTCGCGTGCTATAGCAATCGGGAGTCATGTGAAAATCTTCTGGCCCCCAAACCCCCAATACTGGGGGCTTTGAGCCGCTCAAATTTTCACGAATCATTTCACACTGCTATAGATTCGTATCGATCCCCTTAAAAAGGGACTTTTAAACCTCAATTGTACCTCATCAGCTTGAGAAACGCTATATTCATTTATTTTTACCTGGATTTTTAATCGAGTTGCCGGAGTGGCGATCGCACCTATTCTTCCTGGCGATAGCGCACCAAACCTTCTCTCAGTGAAATAATGATATCAAAATCAAAACGGGTCAGAAAATCCATGCCCAGCAAACCATCAAAAAATGCTCCCGATGGCAAGTCATGAGCGACAATTGGGAAGCATTCAACACGCTGACCCAAACAGCTAAACCAAGGGGCAATAATGACGGGTGCTGTCATCATTCCTTGAGGTGTCGTTATTCTCTCCTGGCGATCGCTAACTTCACCACTGATTGCTGTCAAGATACTCGTTCGCAATACAGTATAACTCGACCCGGTATCCAATAATAACCTAACTTGTTTGATCTTTTCATTGTTACCGATAACACCCCTCAAAATCAGCAAATTGCCGTATCTATAAAGCCGATAAATTCTATCAGACATTACATCAAGCCCGGTTATTGAGTCAGAAAACAATTGAAAATCCGGATTTGTTGGAAATAAACTCTCGGCAGGGGCGAAAAATTTTTCGCCCCGACTCGCCCAAATTATTGGAAGATGATTGGGTCATTTGTGCGGTGACAAAACCGGATCTGATATCAAAACATAACTGCGTAATCGTCCGGCACAGGCCCGGTATATTCGATCGCCACACAAGGAACATGGTTAAACTCAAACATCGCCTCATCGATCGCATCCCGGTCGGGAGAGTGAGCCAACAATTTTCCCTCGATGAGGTCGAAATTATCGTTAGTCTTTGGGTCGGCAATCAGCACCCACTCCTTCGGATAAAGTTTGCAAATTTCTTCAAATTTTAAGACGCGATCGCTCGAAACTTCCAGAGTTTTTCGATTGTGTTCGGTTTCAGAATCCATGATTTTATGAGTTGGTTGAATGACCGTCAGATTGAGCCGTGTTAAGAAATGGAATGTAAAGTCTACGGGTTGACATTTTATAGGATAGCACAGGCAAGATGCCTGTGCTACCAAAGTGGCGGGAGTTGTAAGAGGAACGCACCTCGCCCTCTGACTAAACTTTGAGAAACCAGCCGCGTCGGTACATGATAAATGCGATCGCCCACCAAAAAACGACTGTCGCCACCGCAAATAATAGCGATCCGTTCAGCGGTCCGGCGAGAGAAACGAACCATGTTTCGTAAATCCAGGTTTTCAAATTGGGGGCATCCGGCCCTTCGCCGACGGGGGTATAAATCAGAAATCGGGCGACAAATCCCGAAGCCACAAACAGGAAAATCGGATTCATTCCCATCATTTCAAAGGGCTTGCCCCACCGTTGCCAATTTTTGATTTCGATCGCCCAATAACAGGCCGCCAATAACAGCAACACCCAACCCGCCGTCGCCACCACATAGGAGCTCGTCCACAGGGCTTTATTGATGGGAAATAACGGGTTCCAAAGGGAGCCGACAACTAATGAAATTAAACCAAATATGAGTAAATTGAGGGCGGTTCGCGGCTTGCGGGGTTGGGTTTTCAACCAGTCGCCGGCGACATAACCCGCCAGGACGGTGACGGTGGCGGGAAGGGTGCTGAACAGTCCTTCGGGGTCGTAGGGACCGCCCCGCCAAAGGTGATCCGCCCCCAAAATTATCCGGTCTAAAAAGGCGGCGAAATTGCCCTCGGGGGAGAGATCTCCGGCGCCGTAACCGGGGACGGGAATTAGGGTCATGGCGGCCCAATAACCTATCAAAATGAGGATGGAAATGCCCCACAGCCACCGCCGGGACAGGTTCAAAACGGCGATCGCGGCCAATCCGTAGGCAACTGAAATTCGTTGCAATACGCCCATAATGCGGAGGGTTTCTAGGTCATAGTTGGGAAATCCATTCATCAGTAATCCCAATAAAAATAGCAGCAGACACCGCCGCAAAATCCGGATGTAAAGCGATCGCGGGACGGGTTCTCCGGGGGGGCGGTTTTCTTTGACATATTTCGAGAGGGAAAATGCGATCGCCACCCCGACGATAAATAGAAAGCTGGGGAATACCAAATCGGTGGGGGTCAAACCGTGCCATTTGGCGTGTTGCAGGACGGGGTACATGGAATTCCAACTGCCGGGGTTGTTGACGAGAATCATCGCGGCGATCGCGATTCCCCGAAACACATCGAGCGAGATCAGACGCATGGTTGGGTCGTGGCAAAAGTATCATTATCCAGATTAGTCGATTTGTGGCTCTTTTCCGACAAAGAAATGCCCGGAGATTGACATACTACATTTTGTATGTTACAATATTACTACAAACTTCGTACAGCGTCAGGAGGTGTACAATGCCTGTCATCGCAATGGAAGTCAAAAAAGCGGAACAACACCCGAATGCAGATTCCTTGCGCGTTTACGGCGCGATCGCCCCGGGTTATGAGGAAATTCAGATTGTCGCCAACCTCGAAAATGTTTATGAAGTTGGCGATATTGTGGCGATCGCTTTAAACAATTCCGTATTAAAAGATGGGACGAAAATCAAGCCGACAAAATTACGGGGGATTCAGTCCTGGGGGATGGCACTGGGAAAAATTGTCGCACCTGTCGGTTCTGATTTGAGCGATCGCTACTGTCAGAAAAATCTTGAACAATCTATTTCATTGCAACAATGGCCGAGTATCGAGCTGTTGTATAACGTTCGACGCAGTTTAGAAATAGTTGGCAAAGCACCCAAAGTGACTTATCGAGCCAAAATTAAACTGGACGGGACGAACGGGGGAATTCAAATTTTTACTGACGGACGCATTGCCGCTCAAAGTCGATCGCAAATCATTAATGCAAAAAATGATAATGCTGGATTTGCCGATTGGGTAACAAGCCAGATCGATTTTTTTTCCCAAATTGCGGGTGACGAGCATCTGACGATATTTGGTGAATGGTGTGGAAAAGGGATACAAAAACGCGCCTCAATTTCCAAAATCGATCGCAAGATTTTCGCGGTCTTCGCCTTACAATATGGGGGAATAGAGGGTAAAAAAGCACGGTTAGAAGTCGATCCGGATCGAATTTGTGCCGCGATCGCTCCCCATCCCGATATTTTCGTGCTGCCCTTTGTGGGGGAACCCATTGTCTTGGATTTTGGCGATCGCGAACAATTAAAAGCAGCCAGCGATCGACTCAATCAAATGGTTTCAGACGTGGAACAATGCGATCCTTGGGTCAAGGAAAATTTTGGCATTGAAGGATTGGGAGAAGGTGTCGTTCTGTATCCTAAAAGCGATACGCGGATCGAAAATATTGCTTATGCAGACCTCCTCTTCAAAGCCAAAGGCGAACAACATCAAGTTGTAAAGACAAAAAAATCCGTGCAAATCGATCCGGAAGTTGCTCAAAGTATAGAGGACTTTGTGAAGTTATTTGTCACAAATTTACGTCTGGAACAAGCCATCACAGAAGCCTGTGGAGGAGAACTCGACATGAAACACATGGGAAATTTTTTGAAATGGATTGTCACCGATATTCAGAAAGAAAGTGTGGCGGAATTGGAAAGCAATCAATTGCAATGGAAAGATGTCAGCAAATCTATCACGAATGTGGCTCGAACATGGTATAAAGAGAAAGTGCAAGATTTAGGGTAGCGATATCAACCCCACCCAACCCTCCCCTTGCAAAGGGGAGGGCTAATAATTGGGTTCAATTCATCATTTTTAGCAAGGCTTGGATGGGGTGTTGGGGTGTAAATTCTCCGCAGCGTTTGACTTGCGATCGGCAGGAGTAACCCGTCGCCAAGATTTGTTGATGATTGGAAATTTCGGCTATCTTTCGGCTCCAACTCATGTTATAAATGCCTTTTGAATTGTCGTAGTGTTCGGCTTCGTGGCCGTAAATTCCCGCCATCCCGCAGCAACCCGTGGAAATCGGGTGTAAATCTAATCCCATTTTTTCAAATATCTGCCGCCACTGGGATTGAGAATCGAGAACCGCCGTTTTTTCGGTACAGTGTCCGAATAGAAAATAGGGTTCCGTCGGGGAAAATTGCGGGAGGCGATCGCACCGTTCGAGTAAAAATTCTTGCAGTAGTTTAATTTTCGGTAGCGGTTCGGAATAACCGAGGGTTTTGGGGTATTCGTCCCGGTAGGTGAGGACGATGCTGGGTTCGATTCCGACTATCGGAAGTCCGAGTTTCCCCAACTGGCGGAGAATGGGGGCATTTTGGCGGGCGATCGCGTCAAATTCTCGCAAAAATCCTTTGACGTGGAGGGGTTTGCCGCTGGGGAAAAAGGGCGGGATGTAGACGGTGTATCCGAGTCGGTTTAGAAAATCGTAGGTATCTAAAACCAGTGGGGATTCGTAAAAGCTGGTGAAGGCATCCTGCAACAAGATTATACTATTTTGTTTTTCGGTATCTGTCAAACGAGACAGGCGATCGCGATCCCACTCGGGAACGCTTCTCTCCCGCAATCCTTCGCGGAGGGTGGGGAAACTGGCGACGGGGGGATCGACCATGTTTAACAGGGTTTTGGTCGCGGTTTTGGCGATGCTATTTTGTGTCAAAGTATTGACGAGTTTCGGATTTATCGATTGCCAGCTTGACAGGATTTCAATATTTGCGATAAAATAGTCTCGGAGGGGTCGGAAATAGCGGGTGTGGTAGAGGTTCAGAAACTTGGATTTCATGTCGGGAATATCGACATGGATCGGACACTGACTCGCGCAGGCTTTGCAGGACAGACAGCCCTGCATTCCTTCATATACTTGGTGGGAATAGTCCGGATCTCCCCGCCATTTCTTGACCGTATTCCAGAACCGGATCGCCGGAGGAGCGGGGGTTTCCGGGTTTTCGGTTTGGCTGTTGGAGAGTTGCCGCAGCCACTCCCGCAGCAGACTCGATCGCCCTTTTGGAGAGTGGATGCGATCGCGGGTAATGCGGTAGGACGGACACATTACGTCATCGGGATCGAAGTTGAAACAGGCGCCGTTTCCGTTGCAGTTGAAGGCGCCTTCGTAGGTGGTGCGATCGCCCGAATTGACTTGGCGATCGAAGTGTCCCCGCAGGGGAGATTCCAGTTTGACAACGGTATCGTTGCTGTCGATGGGGGTGACAATTTTTCCGGGGTTGAGTCGGTTGTCGGGATCGAAAATTGCTTTGATTTGTCGCAAGGCGTGATAGAGTTCTTCGCCGAAAAATTCCGGGGTATATTCGCTGCGAAAACCCTTGCCGTGTTCCCCCCACATCACGCCGCCATATTTGCGGACTAAAGCCACGACGCGATCGGACAATTCCCTCACCAACGCCTCGTCCTGGGGACGCTTCAGATCCAACGCCGGACGGACGTGAAGACAGCCGACATCCACATGGCCGTACATTCCATATTGTAGGTTATATTCTGCCAGTAAATCCCGAAATTCTCGGATGTAGTCGGCGAGGTTGACGGGGGGGACGGCAGTATCTTCAATAAAGGGGATCGGTTTGCGGCTTCCGGGTTGATTTCCCAGCAGTCCTGCACCCTTACTCCGCAGTTTCCACAGGTTGCCAATTTCCCGGCTATCTCGGGCGAGGTAATAGCCCGTTACGCCTTCCATACCCTTATTTATTTTATCACAAATTGCGTCAATTTTGGTATCAATCGCTTCCGGGGTTTCTCCGACGAACTCGACCAAATTGATCGTCCCGATTTCGGGGATAAAATCTTTGATATCGTGGTAGATTTCATCCCCTTTCGCCAAGTTTAAAATCGTCTCGTCGATGGTTTCGATCGCCGCCGGTTCCGACTCCAACAAATTCATCGCGTCCCGCAAGGCATCCTCGAAACTTTGATAGTGGATAACCAGCAGTTTTTTGGCTTGGGGAATGGGGGTGAGTTTCAGTTTCGCTTCGGTTATCATTCCCAGGGTTCCTTCTGAACCCGTCAACAAGTAATTGAGGTTGAAGGTTCGGTTATCCTCTGAGTAGACTTTCGCCAAATTGTAACCCGTCATGAATCGGGTCATTTTCGGGAAGACTTCGGCGATTTTATCTCGGTTTTCGGCGAGGATGCGATCGACGCGATCGTAAATTTTGCCCACCCGTCCGGGTTGCCGTTTGAGGTGATTTAACGTATCGCGATCGACGGGTTTAGAACAGCCTTCGGTTCCGTCCGGCAACACCCAATTTAACGCCAAAATATGCTGGCTGGTTCGCCCGTAAATTCGCGATCCTTTTCCGCAGGCATCCGTATTGATCATCCCCCCGATTGTCGCCCGGTTGCTGGGGGCGAGGGAGGGGGCAAAAAAGACGCCGTGGGGTTGTAAAATGGCGTTGAGTTGGTCTAAAACTACCCCCGGTTGAACGCGAACCCATCCTTCTTCTATATTAATTTCTAGGATGCGGTTCATGTGTTTGGAACAGTCGATAATAATGCCGGGGGAGAGGGATTGTCCGTTGGTTCCCGTCCCGCCTCCTCGGGGAGAAAAGGTGATGTTTTTGTAGCGATTTTGGCGGGCGAGTTTGAACAGGGAAACGAGATCTGCGGGGGTTTTGGGGTAGACGACACCTTTGGGGAGGATTTGATAAATGCTGTTGTCCGTGGCGGTGACGAGGCGGGTGGCGAAGTCGCCACGAATGTCTCCGGAAAAGGGGGTTTTTTCGAGTTGATATAAAAAATCGAGATAGTCCGGGGTTGGGGTTTCTTCGGGTATCAGGGGGGGAATCATAGGCTACTGGGCGATCGCAATTCCGATTGATATAGCAGTGTGAAATGATGAGTGAAAAATTGATTGACTCAAAGCCCCCAGTATTGGGGGTTTGGGG
>NZ_JAYFER010000351.1:0-2710 GCF_055795065.1 Lyngbya sp. CCY1209 | reverse complement strand
AGGAGCCGTGTGAGGTGAAAATCTCATGCACGGTTTTGAATGGGAGGGGGAGAAGGTGACTTCTCTCTCGACCCCTACTGATTGACCCCGAGCTCAATATGCACGTTCTCTCGGCGATCGCCGAGAGAAGAAAAGGGTAAAAATCGGGTTCGAGTTGCATCCGCCAACGTCAGCCGACCTCGAGCTCCGATCTCTCCCATCCGAATCCGAAGCCGGGGGAAACGCCCTCGCCCCGTCGCGGGCGGTAGGCTGGCACGCCGTCGCACTCTCGAAAATGTGCCTTGAGTCCAATTTTGCCGAGGCCGAACCAAATGCAGAAAAAAATTATTGGTGGACGCTACAAATTAAAAGAAAAAATCGGGGGCGGCGCGTTCGGCCAGACCTATTTGGCCGAGGACTCCCAGTTGCCGGGAAATCCCCTCTGTATCGTCAAACAACTGCAACCCCAAAATACCGACCCCAAAACCCTGCAAACGGCTCGACGTCTTTTCAATAGCGAAGCCCAAGTTCTTCACACCCTCGGCACTCAGCACCCCCAAATTCCCACCCTGTACGCCTACTTTGAAGAAGACAAGGAATTCTATCTGGTTCAGGAATTGGTGAGAGGAAACCCGCTGACGGAAGAATTGCCCCCGGGAATCCACTGGCAGGAAGTCCAGGCGATGGACTTTTTACAAGATATTCTCTCCATTCTGGATTACGTCCACCAACAACAGGTGATCCATCGAGATATCAAACCCTCCAATATCATGCGGCGAACCGAAGATCAAAAGTTAATGTTGATCGACTTCGGGGCCGTTAAACAGATCCGACAGTCCTCGGACAGCAACGACTCGAACCTCACCGTCGCCATCAGCACCTACGGCTATTCGCCGCCGGAACAATTGCAGGGCAAACCCCACTTCAGCAGCGACATCTACGCCGTGGGCATGACAGCGATCCGAGCCCTGACGGGGATTCACCCCCACCAGTTAGACCGGGACCCGGCGACGGGAGAACTGATCTGGAAAAACCGCGCCCGCGTCAGTGAGGGGCTCGTGGCGATTTTGGATCGGATGGTCGCCTCCCATCTGCCCGATCGCTACCCGTCGGCTTCTGCAGTCCTGGCTGACCTCGATCGCCTCCGACAGGTCGCCAACGACCCCACCCGGATGGCTACCTCCGACGCGCCGACCCGGGTCGCGGGCGATATCTCCCTGACGACCCCGCCTCCCCCGATGCCCCCGCCTCCCCCGGCCGGGGATCGACAGCCCCCCACGGCGGTGCGTCCCGGCAAGGGAATCGGGGGTAAGATGCTCGGCAAACCCCAATGGGTGGCGGCGGGGATCGGCGGGCTGGCGATTTTGGCAGTCCTGTTCGAGTTGATTTTTCCCGTCGTCCGCCCTCCCTATTACGTCGGCCGGGGCAACCGACTCCTGGAGGATGACCGCCCCGAAGCGGCGCGGGAAATGTTCGATCGCGCCCTGGATCTGAATCCCAATTCGGCCGGGGCTTGGGTCGGACAGGGGGATGCCCTCGCCGAACTCGGGCGCAGCGATCGCGCCCTGACGGCTTACAATAAAGCCCTGGAATACCGACCCGACAACCCGGATCTTCTCAACAAGAAGGGAAGCCTCTTATATCAGACGGGCGCTTCCCGGGAGGCTTTGGCGGCCCACGAACAGGCGATCGCCATCGACCCCGACAACGCCCAGGCTTGGTACGGCAAGGGGATCGCCCTGATCGGCTTGCGACAGTACGAAGAGGCCGAAGTCGCCTTCGATCGCGCCAAGAGTATCAGACCCCAGGTCCCGAGCGTCTGGCAGAGTAAAGCGGTCGCCCTGGAATATCAGGGGAAACGACAGGAAGCCCGACAGGTGTACGAAGAGGCCCTGGCGACCTACGATGACGTGTTGGACAACCAACCGGAGAAAGTCGCCGCCTGGGTGGAACGGGGGGCCGTGTTGAGCAAGTTGGGCCGCCCCGAACAAGCCCTGGAGTCCTACGAAAAGGCCCTGGCGATCGACCCGGACGACTTCCAAGCCCTCCTCAAAAAGAGCAACGTCCTGTTTCCGCCCCTCCGGCGCATCGACGAGGCCCTGGCTGCCTCTGATCGCGTCCTGGAAATTCGGCCCGACTCCCATTTGGCTTGGCACAATCGGGGGTCGATCTTGGCCGGGGGAAAGCGGGACTTTGAAGGGGCGATCGCGGCCTATGACCGGGCGATCGAGTTGCGCCCCCAGTTCGTCCCGGCGATGCGGGACAAGGGGTTGGCGTTGAGTCAGTGGAGTCAGGTTCTCCAGGCCGAGGGGAAGACGGCCGAAGCCGAAGAGCGGGCCGACGCGGCTCTGGAATCCTTCGATCGCGCCTTGAGTGCCGACCCCGACGACTATCAATCCCTCGTCGGGCGGGCGATCGTCCTCTCCAACCGGGGACGTCAGGAAGCGGCCCTGGCGGCCCTGAACAAGGCGCGGGACATCCAACCGGGTGACCCCTTCGTGTGGGTGAACCGGGGTTTAGTTTTGGAAAAAATGGGCCGGAATGCCGAAGCCATCGAATCCTATGACGAAGCCCTCAAAATTCAACCCGATTTCGGGCCGGCGCTGGAATCTAAAAACAAATTAACCATTAACAATTAACCATTAACAATTAATAATTATAGCAACGAGCGCTCACGTGGTTACAGTTGAAATGGGGTCAGAAATTTTCAAACCCTTATAGAAAAGCCGTT
>NZ_JAYFER010000350.1:0-830 GCF_055795065.1 Lyngbya sp. CCY1209 | reverse complement strand
TTATTCCCTAAACACAAAGTTAATGGGAAAACTATCAACACAACGGTCGTTAGATATGCCGATGATTTTGTGGTCATGTCCCAAAGCCGCGAAGTCATTGAACAGTGCAAGATTGCTATCTCCGAATGGTTAAAACCCATTGGACTCCAACTCAAGCCAGAAAAGACAAGAATCTGTCACACACTTCGAGAAATTGAAGTAAAAGGAAAAATGGTCGTACCTGGTTTCGACTTTCTAGGGTTCAACATTAGGCAATATCCTGCAGGAAAACACGTCTCCGGGAAAAGTGGGGGAAAGGTCAGTAGACTACTAGGCTTCGTAACCCACATAAAACCGAGCAAAAAGGCAATCAAAGCCCACATAGAAAAGGTAAAAGAGGTGATTAAGGAACACAAAACAGCACCTCAAGCCGCCCTGATTAAACATCTCAATCCCATCATTACAGGATGGTCAAGGTACTATTCAGGGGTAGTCTCCTCGGAGATTTTCAACAAGCTAGATAAAATACTCTGGCAACAACTGCGGGCATGGGTAGTGTCAAGATGCGGAAATTCCAAATACAAAACGCTCAGAAAATACTACCGAACAGGAATGGCAAAACTGAGCAACGGGGATGAAAGGAAGGACAAGTGGATTTTCCAAACCAAGGATGGTTTACGACTCCAAAAACACGCCTGGACTCCCATTGTCTACCACACGCTGGTCAGACCGAACGCATCAATGTATGACGGAAATTGGGTCTACTGGGCAACGAGGAGAGGGAAATCGCCAGAAATCTCAAACCGAGAAGCCCGACTGCTAAAAGACCAGAAAGGCAAATGCAAATGGTG
>NZ_JAYFER010000349.1:0-902 GCF_055795065.1 Lyngbya sp. CCY1209 | reverse complement strand
AAGCAAGCCTTGGTCAAGATGGCAATGGAACCCTACTGGGAACCTAAATTCGAGGGAACAAGCTATGGGTTTCGACCTGGACGCTCAACCCACGATGCAATTGGCAGAATATTTAATGGTATCAACAAAATGGGATACTACGTCCTCGATGCTGACATCGCCAAATGCTTCGACCAGATTGACCATGATTACCTGCTATCCAAACTTCATTGTCCAACGACCATAAGGCGAAATATCAGACAATGGTTAAAAGCTGGGGTTATGGACAATGGTGTATTTGACGACACAAAAGCAGGGACACCTCAAGGAGGGGTAATAAGTCCACTCCTCGCCAACATTGCACTGGATGGAATGGTGAGGCATATAGAAGAACTCTTTCCAAAGAAAGGAAATAGAGTACAAGCAACGGTCATTAGATATGCCGATGATTTTGTAGTCATATCACCAAAGCTCAAAATCATTGAACAGTGCAAGATTGCTATTTCCGAATGGTTAAAACCTATTGGTCTCCAGCTTAAACCGGAGAAGACAAGAATCTGTCACACACTTCGAGAAATCGAAGTTAACGGAGAAAAAGTTCCATCTGGTTTTGACTTTCTGGGGTTCAATATCAGGCAATATCCTGCCGGAAAACACGTTTCTGGAAAAAGCGGGGGAAGGAGCAGTAAACTATTAGGCTTCGTAACCCACGTCAAACCGAACAAGAAAGCAATCAAAGCCCACATTGAAAAGGTGAAAGAGGTAATTAAGAAATACAAAACAGCACCTCAAGCCGCCCTGATTAAACACCTCAATCCCATCATCACTGGATGGGCAAAGTATTACTCAGGGGTAGTCTCCAAGGAGATTTTCAACAAGCTAGATAACATACTCTGGCAACAACTACGGGCATGGGTAGTGTC
>NZ_JAYFER010000348.1:0-244 GCF_055795065.1 Lyngbya sp. CCY1209 | reverse complement strand
GAAGGCGATGAGGGAGAATCTGCTCCCAATAACTCGACCACTGCCAACCATCTATGATTAACCGAAAGGTAAACATCTGCCATGAACCCTCGAAAGTATCGGGTATCGAAAACAGGTTGATTACGGTGCTGCTCGAAAGAGCAAGTGGAAAAGTGGAAGGTTAGTTTCACTATCCACACAGACCCTTAAAAGTACACCGGGGGAAAGGATGAGTCTAAGGATGGAATACCCATACAGATGGAAC
>NZ_JAYFER010000347.1:0-289 GCF_055795065.1 Lyngbya sp. CCY1209 | reverse complement strand
CCTCCCATTCAAAACCGTGCATGAGACTTTCACCTCACACGGCTCCTAGTTCAGCCGTCTCGTTGTCATGAGTACGATTCTTGCTTTGACTGACATCTATTGCAGTCTTTGCATCGTGACAGTGGTGGTGCAGCAGTTGGAGGTTTTTGTAATCATCTTTTCCGCCTAGGCTTCTAGGGATTATATGGTCGATTTCCACTTGGTCTTCGATAGTGAAGTGCTGCCCGCACCATTTGCATTTGCCTTTCTGGTATTTCAGCAGTTTGGCTTCTCGGTTTGGGATTTCTGC
>NZ_JAYFER010000346.1:0-904 GCF_055795065.1 Lyngbya sp. CCY1209 | reverse complement strand
AGAAAATCCTAAAGTTGTTGCTACTTTTTTGAGGAGATTAGCTGCACCATTGATATCGGCATTAACTAATAAACCATCGTGAGTTGAGTCATAATATTTGCCAGCCTCTCATATCAAGTTCGGATCGTCAGTTATAGCGCTTCGCGCAGGCAATAGGCAAGTCGGCAAGTCGGCAATAGGAAATAGGCAATAGGCAAATAGGCAATAGGCAAATAGGCAAATAGGCAATAAGGCGATAGGCGATAGGCAATTGAATCCGAACGATTCTGGCGGGCGTGAGATTCACTCAGATCGAAAATGACAGCACGACTGGGGCGATTTTTATATCTCGTCAACCGGCGGGGGGGATTGCCACTGTCGGACATCGCACGGGGTTTGTCGCCGTTCGATTTGGGGTGGCGATCGCTTGGGTGCCGAATTTTTGTCGCGATCGCAGTATCAATTTTTGACAGGTTCCGGAGTCGGCTTTTTCGCCGTTTCGCCGCGGCGATTAAACCACTCGACTCGGCGGACTCCCAAGTGAGCGGGGCGCTTCGGATGGTGTTCGATCGCATTTTTTTGATAGCCGTTCCCAGGGGGGGTCAGCAGAACCGGTTTCGGCTCAAAAAAGTTTAACGGTGCCGGCACGGATGTCCGATACAACCAGGTTCGCCCCGGAACGTACTGCTGAGATTCTAGCCACCGGCGATCGGCATAGGAACGCAAATCCAAACTGCGATAGACATAACCCGTGCAGGGAGAACCATCCGGATTCCGTTCTCCATTCGCTTCTCTGGCATGAAGGCGGTAATTTCCCACAGTGATAATACCTCGTCACGTAAAACTTTTGGGAGGGTTGGAAGCTCCGTGATTGATCGCGGAGAGGAAAACCGACTCAAGCGGCTTTAGCCCCCAGCACCCCCTT
>NZ_JAYFER010000345.1:0-278 GCF_055795065.1 Lyngbya sp. CCY1209 | reverse complement strand
TTCAAGTTGCAAAAACGTATCTATCAAGCGGCTCAATCGGGACAGGACGCAAAAGCTAGAAGGTTACAGAGACTCCTGTTGAAGTCATACTACGCAAGGCTCTTAGCGGTGAGGCGAGGGACCCAAGATAACCAAGGCAAGAAAACTGCCGGAGTGGATGGAGTGATAGCAATATCCCCAAAACAAAGGTTTGAACTTGCCGAGGAAATCAAAGGAAACTTCAAAGCCAAGCCATTACGGAGAGTTTGGATACCAAAACCCGGACGGGATGAAAAACG
>NZ_JAYFER010000344.1:0-3354 GCF_055795065.1 Lyngbya sp. CCY1209 | reverse complement strand
ACTCAAGCCGCCGTTCGTTTTTCCTCCCTGCTCTAAAGAGACAGAGCTTCCAAACGTATCGGAGATTTTACGTGAAGAAAACGGGTGGCTGATGCCACCCGGATTGTTTTACAAGACGCCTTTGGAACTCGGTATCTGGTGCATCCGCCGGGGGTCGAACTCCACCGCCATCCGCAGCGATCGCGCGAAGGCCTTGAACGCCGCTTCGATGATGTGGTGGGAGTTGATCCCGTCCAACTGGCGCAGGTGCAGGGTCATCAGGCTATTGTTGGCGACGGCCACGAAAAATTCCCGCACCAACTGGGTGTCGTAGGTTCCCACCCGCTGGGTCGGGATCTCCAAACCGTAGGTCAGGTGGGGTCGGCCCGAAAAGTCGAGGGCGACCTGCACCAGGGCCTCGTCGAGGGGGGCGACGAAATGTCCGAACCGGACGATGCCCTTGCGATCGCCCAGGGCCTTCGCCAAGGCCTGCCCGAAGGCGATGCCCACGTCTTCGTTGGTGTGGTGGTCGTCAATTTCGATATCCCCCACGGCTTTGATCTCCAAATCCAACAGGCCGTGGGAGGCGATTTGGTGCAACATATGGTCGAGGAAGGGGATTCCCGTCGCCGCGTGGCAGATCCCCGTCCCGTCCAAATTCACCGTCACGGAGACGTCCGTTTCCCCGGTGGTGCGCTTCACCGCAGCGGTGCGGGCCGGGAGGGTGTCGGGAATTGAAGTCGATGCGCGATCGCGAGTCTGCATGATATTTAACTGAATGATCGTTTAAAACCGTCGGGAGAATCGGGGCCGGTGCCCCGTCCGCCGGCACTACATCCCCATGATGCAGTAACCCGAATCGACGTAGAGAATCTGGCCGGTGATCCCGCTCGACAGGTCGCTGCACAGGAAGGCCGCCGTATTGCCCACCTCCGTCTGGGTGACGGTGCGGCGCAGCGGCGCGACCTCCTCGACGTGGCGGATCATGTCCGTGATCCCCCCCACGGCCGAGGAGGCCAGAGTTCGGATCGGCCCCGATGAAATTCCGTTCACCCGCACCCCCTGGGGTCCCATCTCCGCAGCCAGGTAGCGGACGTTCATTTCCAAGGCGGCTTTGGCAATGCCCATGACATTGTAGTTGGGGACGACCCGCACGCCGCCCAAATAGCTGAGGGTGACGATGCTCCCTCCTTCAGCCATCAGCGGTTTGGCGGCTGCGCTCAACTGCACCAGGGAGTAAGCGCTGATGTCGAGGGCGCGGGTGAAGCCCTCCCGGGACACGGCGCTGAAGTCCCCCGAGAGTTCCTCCTTGCCCGCGAAGGCCAGAGAGTGGATCAAAATGTCCAACTTGCCCCACTTCTGTCGCACCGCCGCGAATAAAGACTCGACCAACCCGTCATCTTGGACGTTGCAGGGCATGATCAGCGACGGATTCAGGGGTTCGACGAGATTCCGAACCTTTTTCTCGAACCGCCCCTTCTCGTCCGGGAGGTAGGTGATCCCCAATTGGGCACCAGCCTGGTGAAGCTGCTGGGCAATGCCCCAAGCGATCGAGCGATCGTTGGCAATGCCGGTAACTAATGCGTTTTTTCCGTTTAAATCCAACATGGTAGATTATTTTATCTGAAAAATCGAGTCCGATTGACTCTCCATTTCCGAACCCGTCGCCGCCCGACTTCAAAAGCCGAGCATTTGGTGTTAAAATCCCGGTGGCAAAGCGTCCGAATCAATTGAGGGAGCCAGGATGGGGATGCCCCAGTGGAGTTTTGAGCCGGATTCGGGCCGCCGGGACAGACCGGAGCGATGTCAAACCCCAGACCGGTTTGAACGGAGGATCGGGGATGCTCGCCGGGGAGTCTGGGGAACTGAGGTGAGTTGCTCTCAAGCCCGTCGGCCTCAGTTGTGAGACTTCGGAATCTCCCGTTATAATCTTTGATTTAACGGTGAGAGGATGTCAAGAGCGATCGCGATTCTGCTCCCGACTCAATTTCTATCCGCCGGACATCTCGCTCGCAGTCAATGCACGCCGGAGAGCGAATCGCCGGATTCATCCCCAACCCGGGGCTCGCAGGCGGCTCGGTCTGGGCATCGTCCGACACCACCGGCTCCCGGGGACGTTTCAATTCCCTGTTCGCGACGGGAGGAAAAACTCGAAACCGTCCGGTGCCGGCCACCCATTCTTTAGATTTCCTGTGGAAAATGCACCGGAAGGGGTCAGATCGAGTTGACTGGTTATAGTTCCCCCGCCCGTTCGAGATCCCGGCTCACAATTCTGGGGGATCTGGGGCGGGGCGCGACGATAACCCGACGATAAAAAAGAGTACAACTAGGGCAGTGGTTCAGTGGAAGGGATCGGGTCAGTGACGTATGATAGACCGTTGGCATCAGTGTTCCGTCAAATTGGCGGCGGGGCATTTCCCCCCGTGGTGGAAAGTTTTGAACGGGGTAAGACCATCTTTTTCCCCGGCGATCCCGCCGAGCGCGTTTATGTATTGATCAAGGGTGCGGTGAAGCTGTCCCGGGTTTACGAGGCGGGAGAGGAAATTACAGTCGCCCTGCTGCGGGAAAATAGCGTTTTTGGCGTCCTCTCACTGATTACGGGCCACAAATCCGACCGGTTTTACCATGCCGTGGCGTTCACGCCGGTGGAACTGTTGTCGGTGCCCATCGAGCAGGTGGAAAAGGCGCTCAAGAGCGATCCCGATCTGTCGATGATCATGTTGCGGGGCCTCTCGTCCCGGATTCTGCAAACGGAAATGATGATCGAGACATTGGCGCACCGGGACATGGGGTCGAGATTGGTCAGCTTCCTGCTGATTTTGTGCCGGGATTTCGGGGTTCCCGGCCGGGAAGGGATTCGGATCGACCTGAAACTCTCCCACCAGGCGATCGCGGAGGCGATCGGCTCCACCCGCGTCACCGTGACTCGGCTGTTGGGGGACCTGCGCCAAAAAAATATGATCTCGATTCACAAAAAGAAAATAACAGTCCACAACCCCGTCACCTTGAGCCAACAGTTCACCTGAACGGGTTTGACCCCGGGGGTGACGGGCCTGCGGGAGACATCCGAAAAAATGGCGAGCCGCAGAAATTCGTCGCACAATGGAGAGGTAGGGTGCGATTCGTTCGGGAATGAAATCGGGCTGAAATGCCTGAAATAACCTCCCGGTGGGGCTTTCACTCCCCTGAGTGAATATAAGGGACTCATCCCTGACCAGCCCTATAACTATCCATAGGTTCCAAAGTTTGGTATCACAAGATTCCAAATGAGGTTGGAACTCTCAGGGTCAAAGGGAAGATCGACCACATCATTCCTAAATGCCTCGGCGGAAAGGATGATTACAAGAACCTCCAACTGCTGCACCGCCACTGTCA
>NZ_JAYFER010000343.1:0-973 GCF_055795065.1 Lyngbya sp. CCY1209 | reverse complement strand
AGTGGCGGTGCAGCAGTTGGAGGTTTTTGTAATCATCCTTTCCGCCGAGGCATCTAGGGATGATGTGGTCGGTCTCCACTTGGTCTTCAATAGTGAAGTGCTGTCCGCACCATTTGCATTTGCCTTTCTGGTCTTTCATCAGTCGGGCTTCTTGGTTCGGGATTTCTGCTGATTTCCCTCTCCTCGTTGCCCAGTAGACCCAATTTCCGTCATACGTCGATGCGTCTGGTCTGACCAGCGTGTGGTAGACAATGGGAGTCCAAGCGTGTTTCTGGAGTCGCAGACCATCCTTGGTTTGGAAAATCCACTTGTCCTTCCTTTCATTCCCGCTGCTCAGTTTTGCCATTCCTGTTCGGTAATACTTTCTGAGCGTTTTGTATTTGGCATTTCCGCATCGTGATACTATCCATGCCCGCAATTGTTGCCAGAGTATATCATCCAGTTTATTGAAAATCTCCGAGGAGACTACTCCTGAATAGTACCTTGCCCATCCAGTGATGATGGGGTTGAGATGTTTAATCAGGGAGGCTTGAGGTGCTGTTTTGTGTTTCTTAATCACCTCTTTCACCATTTCAATGTGGGCTTTGATTGATTCCTTATCTGGTTTGATGTGGGTCTTGAAGCCTAGTAGGTTCCCATGTCCACTTTTACCGGATGTATGTTTTCCTTTTGGATATTGCCTGATATTGAATCCTAGAAAGTTGAAACCAGGTTGGACTTTTTCTCCGTCAACTTCAATTTCTCGAAGTGTGTGGCAGATTCTTGTCTTTTCTGGTTTGAGTCTGAGTCCAATGGGCTTTAACCATGAGGAAATGGCAATCTTGCACTGTTCAATGATTTCGAGTTTTGGTGATATGACTACGAAATCATCGGCGTATCTGACGACCGTTGCTTTAATCTTCTGTTTCTTTTTGTTAGGGAAGATTTTGTTGATGTGCCTCACCATTCCATCCAGTGCGATGTTGGCGAGGAG
>NZ_JAYFER010000342.1:0-276 GCF_055795065.1 Lyngbya sp. CCY1209 | reverse complement strand
ATTGCCATCTTGACCAAGGCTTGCTTGGCTCTATCTCGAATCGTCGGGATTCCCAGAGGGCGTTTTTCATCCCGTCCTGGTTTTGGTATCCAGACTCTCCGTAATGGCTTGGCTTTGAAGTTTCCTTTGATTTCTTCAACAAGGGTGAACCTTTGTTTCGGGGATATTGCTATCACTCCATCCATTCCGGCTGTTTTCTTGCCTTGGTTATCTTGGGTCACTCGTCTTACCGCTAAGAGCCTTGCGTAGTATGACTTCAAAAGGAGTCTCTGCAAC
>NZ_JAYFER010000341.1:0-209 GCF_055795065.1 Lyngbya sp. CCY1209 | reverse complement strand
GGATATTACGTCCTTGATGCCGACATTGCCAAATGTTTCGACCAGATTGACCATGATTACCTGCTATCCAAACTTCAATGTCCAACGACCATTAGGCGCAATATCAGACAATGGTTAAAAGCCGGGGTTATGGACAATGGTGTATTTGACGACACAAAAGCCGGGACACCTCAAGGAGGGGTAATAAGTCCACTCCTCGCCAACATCGC
>NZ_JAYFER010000340.1:0-317 GCF_055795065.1 Lyngbya sp. CCY1209 | reverse complement strand
GAACCTAAATTCGAGGGGACAAGCTATGGGTTTCGACCCGGACGCTCAACCCTTGACGCAATTGGCAGAATATTTATCAGTATCAACAAAATGGGATACTACATCCTCGATGCCGACATCGCCAAATGCTTTGACCAAATTGACCATGATTACCTGCTATCCAAACTTCACTGTCCAACGACCATTAGGCGCAATATCAGACAATGGTTAAAAGCCGGGGTTATGGACAATGGCGTATTCGACGACACAAAAGCCGGGACACCTCAAGGAGGGGTAATAAGTCCACTCCTCGCCAACATCGCACTGGATGGAATGGT
>NZ_JAYFER010000339.1:0-253 GCF_055795065.1 Lyngbya sp. CCY1209 | reverse complement strand
CAACCTTATAACTGTCTGTATGTTCCTAAGTTTGGTATCACAGGATACTAAATGAGGTCGGAACTCTCAGGGTCAAGGAAAAATCAGTGATACAAGTTTCTTATACAAGAAATAAATAAAACTGATAATCCAAGAGAGGAGGCGATAGCCACCCCCAGTTTTAGGATTCACAATCTTAGGATTGAAGCGGGGAACGGAAGGCGGTGAGGTGGAATCTGCCACCAATAGTCCGACCACTGCCAACCATCTATGA
>NZ_JAYFER010000338.1:0-508 GCF_055795065.1 Lyngbya sp. CCY1209 | reverse complement strand
GTCAAGAGGAGAAGTGGAGAATCTTAACAATTCTTTAACAATCCTCAAGAGAGGAGGCGATAGCCACCCCCAGTTTTGGGACTCACAACCCCAGGATTGAAGCGGGGAACGGAAGGCGATGAGGGAGAATCTGCTCCCAATAAATCGACCACTGCCAACCATCTATGACTAACCGAAAGGTAAACATCTGCCATGAACCCTCGAAACCAGCCGGTATCGAAAACAGGTTGATTACGGTGCTGCTCGAATGAGCAAAGTGGAAAAGTGGAAGATTGTAACAGTTATCCACACAGACCCTTAAAAATACACCGGGGGAGAGGATGAGTCTAAGGATGGAATACCCATACAGACGGAACGAAGTAAACCCATACTGGCTCTTGTCCAATGGTCGATTAGACAAGTAGTGAAGGCTATAGCCGCAAGTGTAAGCATAAGCCAGATGGGTGTGAGATGTGACCAGAAGCCAACGCCCAGATGTAATGTCTGGGATATGCAGACGGGTTACGGT
>NZ_JAYFER010000337.1:0-371 GCF_055795065.1 Lyngbya sp. CCY1209 | reverse complement strand
ACGGTCGTTAGATATGCCGATGATTTTGTGGTCATATCACAAAGCCGCGAAATCATTGAACAGTGCAAGATTGCTATTTCCGAATGGTTAAAACCCATTGGACTCCAACTCAAGCCGGAAAAGACAAGAATCTGTCACACATTTCGAGAAATCGAAGTTGATGGAAAAAAAGTCCCACCCGGATTCGACTTTCTAGGGTTCAATATCAGGCAGTATCCAAAAGGGAAACATACATCCGGGAAGAAATCGGGGGGAAGAGGTCTACTCGGCTTCAAGACCCACATCAAACCGGATAAGGAAGCAATCAAAGCCCATACTGAAAAGGTAAAAGAGGTGATTAGGAATCATAAAACAGCACCTCAAGCCGCCCT
>NZ_JAYFER010000336.1:0-5021 GCF_055795065.1 Lyngbya sp. CCY1209 | reverse complement strand
TCAAACCCTTATAGAAAAGCCGTTTCAGTTTCCGACTCCCTAATACCGACTGCCGAGGACCGCGCGCAGCGCTATAGAGGGAGTTTAGCTGCACTCCCCCTGCCGATCGTCGCCCGTAAAACCGACGGATTTCGATGGCTTTTAAAGGTCGAGTTGCTGCTGGGCGAGGTGGTGGTACAACCCCCCGATCGCGATCAACTCGTCGTGGTTGCCCCGCTCCACCAAAACGCCGCGATCGAGGACCAAAATCAGGTCAGCGTTGCGAACCGTCGAGAGGCGGTGGGCGATGATAAACGTAGTGCGATCGCGGCTGAGTTGTTCCAAATTCCGCTGAAATCGCTGTTCACTCTCCGTATCCAACGAACTCGTCGCCTCGTCCAAAACCAGGATCGGCGGTTTCCCCAACAGGGCCCGGGCGATCGCGACCCGCTGCCGCTGTCCCCCGGACAAACTCGACCCCCGCTCCCCGACCTTGGTGTTGTACCCCAAGGGCAAACTCTGGATGAAGGCGTGGGCCTCCGCCAACTTGGCCGCCTCCACCACATCTTCCAAATCGTACTCGTCCCGGTACAGGGCGATATTTTCCTCGATCGTCCCGGAAAATAAATAGCACTCCTGCGGCACCACCCCCATATGTTGGCGCAGGGACTGGGGAGAAATGTGACTGACATCGTGTCCGTCCACCGAGATGCGGCCGCTGCTGGGCAGGTACAACCGCTGCAACAACTTCACCAGGGTACTTTTCCCGGAACCGCTGCGCCCGACGATCGCCACCGTCTGCCCCCGCTGCACCTCAAAAGACAGGTTTTGCAGGGTATTGACTTCGGCATCGTCCGAATAGCGGAAGGTGACGTCCTCGAACCGCACGTTCCCCTCCACCGAGGAGAGTACCAGCAGCGGGTGCCGGGGATCTTCCTCCGGTTCGCTGTCGAAGACGTCGTTGAGCCGCTCCACCGAAATCAGCACCTCCTGGAGTTCGTCCCAGAGGCCGACCAGGGACAGAACCGGGCTGATCACCTTGCCCTGCATCATGTTGAAGGCGAAGAACTGGCCGATGGTCAGGTCTCCCTGAATCACCATCATCACCCCGAACCACAGCAGGGCCGTACTGCCGACGGTGTTGATGGCCTGGCTGATCAATCCCAGGTTGATCCCCAACTTCTGCCCCTCAAACCGGGCGTTGAGTTGCTTGGTGAGCCGGTCTTCCCAGCGCCAGCGCAACTCCTGCTCGGCGGCGACGGATTTGAGGGTCTGCACCCCCGTCATCATCTCCACGAGGGTGGAGTTTTGGTCGGCGACGGCGTTGAAGACTTTGCGCGACATCCGGCGCAGCAGGGGGGTCGAAACCAGGGTGACGATGACGATGGGCGGGATCAGGCCGAGGATGAGTACCGTCAGGCGCCAGTTGTAGTAGAGCATCAAGCCCAGGTAGACAAATCCCGTCACCAGGTTGAGCCAAGCCAGGAGAATTTGGCCGATCAGGAATCGCTGGATTTTTTGGTTTTCCTGAACCCGGGTGATGATGTCCCCCACCCGGCGGGTTTCAAAGAAGCTCAGGGGCAGGGAGAGGGCGTGGCGGATGAAGCCGGAGATCATCGTCAGGTCGAGGCGGTTGGAGAGGTAGCTGAGGAGATATTGGCGGACCGACGAGAGGCCCAAACTCCACAGCCCGAAGATCAGGGCGCCGAGGGCGAAGACGTGCAGGCTGGTGACGCTGTTGTTGACCACGACGCGATCGAGGATGATCTGGGTCAGCAGGGGCGTGACCACCCCGAACAGTTGGACGAGGATGGAAATCAGGATGATTTGCAGGCCGAGGGAGCGGTGGGGCCACAGCAGGCCCATGAACCGGCCGAGCGATCGCTTTTGGTTGGGCACTTCGTCGAGGCGCTCGGTGGCCTCCAGGAGCAGGGCGTAGCCCGTCCAGCCGTCGAGAAATTGCGATCGCGACAGTTTCCGTTTTCCCTGGGCCGGGTCGCCCACCCAGACCTGTTTTCCCCGCACCCGGTAGACGACGATGTAATGGTCGCCCTGCCAGTGGGCGATCCAGGGATGTTTTTCGTCTTCGAGGCGCGTGAGGCTGGCCCGCACGGGTCGGGCTTGGTAGCCCAGGCTTTCCGCCGCCCGCGCCAGCCCTTTCAGGGAGGCACCGGAGCGCCCCACGCCGGCCAGGTTGCGGAGCCGGTTGAGGCCGAAATCTTTCCCCCAGTACCGGCTGATCATCGCCAGACAGGCCGCGCCGCAGTCGGAGGAACTTTGCTGCTCTACAAAGGGATCGGAGCGCAAGAAGCCTCCCCAGGGACGGCGGCGCTTCGGTTTGGGAAAGTTCAGCGCCGGGGCTTGGGAAGGGTCTTTGAGGGCCGCCGGGGCTTCCGCGGCGGGTTTGGGGGCGGGTAAGGCCGGGGCAATTTTGGGGACTTTCGCCGACATTTTGCCGCCGTTCTGTCGGTTCGCCGTATCGGGGGAGAGGGTGTCCCAGTCGCCCTGGGGCAGGCTCAACACGATCGCCGCACTCCGCGCCACCCAGCTTTCCGGCGGCGGTTCGGGTCCCCACCCGTCCCCGACATTGGGGGCGGCGGGTGTCCCGTCGATTTCGCCGCCGTAGAGCCAGAAGCGGGCGGGATCGCCGCCCGAGAGGGTCCCCACGGGGGTTCCGGCTTCGAGGTGCCGTTGGGCAACCTCGGGGAGGATGGCTTTCAAATAGCGACTGGGGCGCGATCGCAGGTCGGTTTGGGTTTTGAAGAAGATCAGGTGCGATCGCCGTCGGGCCACGGTTTGCAGGTGGGCTTCCAATTCCGGGAGCGAAATTGAACCCAGGTTCAGGCGGGCGATTTCGGCGTTGGAGGCGGCGACGGCCTGGTAGGGGAACCGGGGGCGATCGCACGGTTCCCAATCTCCCCCAAAACAATCCCCCGGTCCGAGCACGTCCACGGAGACTTCCCGTTCCTTGGCGCGATCGAAGGCCAGCAGGCGCACCCGCCCCCCACAGACTAAATACAAACTTTTTTTGTGATTGTGTTCGGAGTGAACAGCAGAACCGGAAGTTTTGTCAGATGATAGAGTTGCGGGGGAATATTCGAGGATCGCTTCCCCGAGTTCGTAAGTCCGGCCAAACTCCACAAATTGGCTGAGATGGGTTGCTGCGTCCGGAGCGGCATTCGCCTCCGTCAGCAACGCTTGAAAGGCTTGGCGGGTGCGTTCGAGAACCTGCACTGGGTTGGTGTCAGTTTCGGTTTTCGCAACCGGAAAGTTTGTATTGATCATAAGTTTCACTACGAAATAGGCAGTTGACAGAGGGAGAGGCTGTCTTCTGGATCGGGGGTCGAACTGAAAGGCGATCGGTGTCCCAATCCGGTTGATAGGGAATTGAGATTTAGAGCTCGATGCCTCCGGCGGAAGCCGGTGAATGACCGGTCACGCTCCCACGGATTGGAAACCCAGATGGGGAAGGGTACCGTCCCCCCCATCAGACGTTGACAAGATCTTCGCCTTCTGCTCGACCCCCAATTGACCGGTATTTCAGCGCATCAATCGGGTGTAGTAATGAGTTGGGACAAAAATTATTTAATGATCGGCAAAGTGCGCGAGAACAGAAGCGATAAAAATCTTACAACGTACCTTCCTTTTGGGGTGAAGTCCAAAACTCGCGAAACCGGAGAGTTGAAGACCTCAGATATCCACGAACCCAATCCCATCCCGAACGATTGGATCAGGTTGGGAATCTGGCACTGAGATGACAGACAAGATATCAGAGGAACGATGGACCTGATTGATTCTAATTTTCTACATAAATCCGGCATACAAGGTTTTATATCAAGCTTTAAGCAACCGTGCAATCCCTTTAATAAAAGTTTTATATTCGTCCGAAGTTGACTTTATATAAGTTTTTCAAAACAATCGGTTGCATCCCTTTTTTGATGGGGGTTTCCGGGATTTGAGGAGTCGAGGCAATGTAAAGATTGTCGCCGAGTTTCAGTCACGGGGTTCCCCATCAAACCCGACCCATGTTTATATCAATCAGTCTGATACAACAGTTCGATTTGAGTTGGCAACAATCGGGCCGGGATTGGGAATGCCGGCCTCTGTCTCCAGATAGAAATTGACGGGATGAAACCGGAGGTTCCCCGCCCTCACTCGGCGCAAATGGACTCCGGATCGACCCCCCCCTGGTACTCGCAGCTAAACCCGTCCTCGCACCAGGCGGCGAGATCGACGTCGGGGAGGCGAACCACATTGTCGCAATTCGGTTGCCAAATCTGAGAAAGGAACGCCCACAGCGTCGCCCGGGTCACGTCCAGGGCGGTTTTGAGGGCGGATTCCCGGTTTCCCGGAACCCCCGATTCCGCCACCAATTCCACGTCCACCCAAATGCCGTGGGAACCCAACACGATGCGGGCCATCCACGCCGCCCTGGGGAGGTGGGTGCGGGAGGTGAGCATTTTGACGTGGTGGACGCCCCAGCGGCTGAGGAGGGGTTGGGCGAAGAAAAAGTTGCCGAATGTCGAATCCGCGCATTTTTCCAGCCACACGCGGTCTGGGGGGGCATCGATGCGATCGAATAACTCGACGACACAGGGATCATCCGATCCGGTGGAAATCAGGATCGGAATTTCGGGAGATTGTTTCGCCAGTTGGGAGACGTAAATTTCCCGGCGGATGCTGCCGCCGAGCACGAAAAAGGCATCGACGGGTACGTTGGAAGCCGATCGCAGCGTCAGCAGGTTGCGGGCCACGGACGAGCTCAGAACCAGGATCAATGCGATCGCACCCGCAAGCAAAATGCGGCGGTACCGTCGGAGGGAGGAGCGTTTCGGGCGGTGGGGACTCATGGCAGTCGGGGGATTCCGTTTCTATCTTATTTGAGCCGATCGCGATCGGGTTGTTCCGGAATTTGGGGATAGGGTGTAAGGTTTAGGGGCAACCGTCTCCGGTTGTCGCTTGCAATTCACGTAAAATCTCCGATACGTTTGGAAGCTCTGTCTCTTTAGAGCAGGGAGGAAAAACGAACGGCGGCTTGAGTC
>NZ_JAYFER010000335.1:0-19227 GCF_055795065.1 Lyngbya sp. CCY1209 | reverse complement strand
TGGCTATCGCCTCCTCTCTCAGAGATTGTTAAGAATTGTTAAAATTCTCCAACTTTCTCTTTGACCCTGAGAGTTCCTACCTCATTTGGTGTCTTGTGATACCAAACTTCGGAACATACAGACAGTTATAAGGCTGGTCAGGGGTGTGTCCCTTGTATCCATCCAGAGGGATGGAAGCCTTACCAGGAAGTTATTTCGGGTATTTCAGTCCTATTTCATTCCCGAACGAATCGCACCAATGCTCCAATTCTATCGCACCGGGGCTGCGGCCGGGTCGGGTAGTTAATTTTGGGTGAGAGTATTACAATTTCTGAAAGCAGACCCAATTTTGACGCTGGGATTTGTCAAAAGTTTGTCGAACTTGAGAGAGGAGACGATTGTGGAAACGACCATCAACTGTGCCGAAGCCTGCAAAGAGGGCTGCATTTTGGGGGATAAATGCCCCCATCGGGAATATGTCGAATCGACATCTAATTTTATTGACAACACATCTCTCGACCAGATACTCGAGATTGCCGACGAAGCTGTTCGCAAAAAGCGGACGGAACCGCCCAAGTGGGTGATTCCCGATTTTCCCGACCTACCATCCTGACCGGTCGGGGTGGGGGGAAGCGGAGGAAGCGGAGGGCGCGAGGGAAGCGGGGGAAGCCGAGGAAGAACACAGATCTAGCAATCGGAAACCATTTGTCAATTTTCTCGCCCCCAAACCCCCAATCCTGGGGGCTTTGAGCGGATCTAATTTTTGCGAATCGTTTCACACGATAAAAACTCGGGAGATTGGTAGCCCCGTCTCTTTAGAGCGGGGCGGAAAAGCGACACGGCGGCTTTAGCCGCCATCAGGAATGGTGAGGGTCGTTAATGTAAGCTGTCACCTTAGCCGTGCTGACTTTCCCTGTAGCTTCGTAGTAATACGACCGAGTCCACAATGAAGGTAGCTTGCAGAGGTGAGGGAACTCCTGCCTGAGCAGCCTAGATGAACGCCCCTTCATAGCTTTGACTATTTGGTGAATGGCGACCTGAGAGCCGTGCTCTACCAGGACGTGAACGTGGTCAGGGGCTATTTCCAGAGCCTTGACCAGCCAGTCATTTTCTAGGGCAACCTCATTCAGTATCGCGGCAAGCCTCATCTTGACGTTGCCGACCAAAACCTTCTTCCGCCTTTTCGGAATCCAGACCAGGTGAACATGGGCCAGCCCTACCGAGTGGTTGCCGTGGCGGTAGTTGATTGACTCATCTCGCATTGTTGAAGGCTACCCATTTATCGACAATTCTAGTATACTTGTTTTATGCGTAAAACCTTTGACGCACAAGTCAATCAACTCCCTGACGACCCTCCCCTGATGGCCGCACTGGAGTATCTTTGCACGGCTTCAAATAACCTCTACAACTGCACGGTTTACCTGGCTAGGCAGTTGTATTTCAAGGCAGGTAAATTCTCGAATGGGCGCTGGCTATCGAGCCAGATGAAGCACAACGCCCACATGAAAGCGCTCTATATCAGCGCTGCACAGCAAACCTGTATCAGCGTGGGTGAGGCGTTCAAGGGCTACCGTGAGCTACTGAAGTTATGGCGCAGCGGTGGGCTGACTGAAAAGCCGAAGCCACCCAATTACCGCAAGTCTGGCGGTATGTTTCAGATTAGCTACCCTAGGCGCTGGCTCAAGTTGGTTGATGGTCAAGTCCGAGTACCGATGGGAACCGCCTGCAAGGTCTGGTTTGACCTGCCCGAGATCTTTGTACCCTTCCCTAGCAATCTTGATTGGGCCGAGGTTAGAGAGCTTCAGATTGTGCCCAGGGCTGGTTATTTTGATGCGGTTTGGGTATGTGCTGGGAAGCTAGTTGCACCTGTTGCCCTAGACCCCGAGAAGTCGCTGGCTATTGACCATGGCATTGATAACTGGCTGACCTGTGTAGACAGCAAGGGGCATAGCTTTATTGTGGATGGCAAGCACCTGAAAGCGCTCAACCAGTTCTACAACAAACGGGTCGCCACCATCAAAGAGGGAAAGCCTCATGCCTTTTGGTGCAGGTTGCTAGATCAGCTCACGGGCAAGCGTAATCGCCAGATGCGGGATGCCGTCAACAAAGCTGCTCGGCTGGTGGTCAATCACTGCCTGAATCATGGCATCGGCACTGTGGTCTTTGGCTGGAATCAGAGGCAAAAGGACGGAGCCAATATGGGCTGCAAAACCAACCAAATGTTTGTCCAGATTCCTACGGCAAAGCTAAAAAACCGCATAGCCCAGCTTTGTGAGACCCACGGCATTTTGTTCGTTGAACAGGAGGAAAGCTATACATCGCAAGCGTCAGCGCTAGATCTTGATGTCATCCCCGTCTTGGCGTGAAAAACCCGAGGGTTGGAAGGCTTCAGGCAGGCGCATTCGGCGCGGAACCTATCGCTCTGCTGCTGGCGTTGAGGTCAATGCCGACTGCAACGGGGCGTGGAATATCGGTCGCAAAGCAAAAGTAACGGGGATGCAAGGCATCCCCGCAAGAGGCGTTTTGACTTCGCCTAGGCGTCTGAGAATTTGGGATCTTCCTGGTGTGTCGATCCTAACTCAGAAGTGCTGTAATCCCTCCGGGGAATCCCCGTCGCTGTCTTCGCGGGGAGTAGTCAATGCTATAGGATTTTCCTCCCCTGCCCCTGTGCCCCTGTGCCCCTGTGCCCCTGTGCCTCCCCCAGGCGAGTCCGAGTCAACCGCATTCCGGCTTCACCGCCACGATGCGAATGCGGCGATAGTCCGCCATCCAGGTTCCGTGGCGGTAGAGTTGGGGAGAGAGTTGGGTTTCGACCCGGTTGATAATGGCGCGTTTTTCGGCGGCCGGGATCGATTGAAAGAATTGACCCGCAAACATTTCCAGCCAATTTCTCAGCCCGTTTCTGCCGTCGTCGAGGGGGGTGGGGCGATCGAAGAGTTGGGCCATCCTGAGTTGAAATCCGCGATTTTCCAAGAGCGTCCCATATTCGACGATGCCGGGAAAATACCAGGGGTTGAGGGTTTTATTTTCCGGATATCCCGCCTCGTCCAAGGCTTCGCACAGCCCCGCCACGATCGCCCGCACATTTCCTCGCCCGCCAAATTCCGCCACAAAACGTCCTCCGGGTTTCAAAGCGGACCAAACTTTTTCGATGACCGGTTCGGGCGGTTTGACCCAATGTAAGACGGCGTTGGAAAAAACGGCCTCGAACTGTTCGATCCACTCCAAATTTTCCGCATTTCCCACTTCAAAATTGACCTGCGGATAAGTTCGACTCGCCGCCTCGATCATCGTCGTCGCGCGATCGATGCCGACGACTTGGGCACCGCTCTCCGTAATTCGATAGGTAAGATGACCGGTTCCGCAACCGAGATCGAGGATGTGTTCTCCCGTTTTCGGATCGAGCAACTCCAGCAAGTCTTTCCCCAAGTTGGAAACATAGCCGTGATGCCGGTCATAAAACATGGCATCCCAGCGATCGCGGGACGGGCTCGGTAGGTAATCCTTGGTATTTGTCTTCATTCGGGTTTCCGAGACAGGACATGGGTTGTCTTTCTTTCAGTATCCTGCATGAAGGCGATCGCGAACCCTAAAATTTTAGGAAAGTTTAGGCTTCAATCCCGATGGGGGGGAGGCAAGAATTCCAAATTAATTGTCAATTGTCAATTGTCAATTGTCAATTGTCAATTGTCAATTCTTCCCACGCCAGCCCATTCTGTGTTAAAAACTACAGATCGTTCCCAAAACTCGGATCGACAGGCGATCCAGGAGGATGTTTCATGGCCGGCAGCGAAGTTCAGGCTGATTTTTGGATGACGGAGTACATCACCCCTTGGGACATCTACGCCCACGGCGTGACCGACGTCCTCGCCCACCAAAAGACCCCCTATCAGGAAATGTACATCGTCGAAACGGGCGCCTACGGCAAAGCCCTCGTCCTAGACGGCAAGTGGCAGTCCTGTACGGGGGACGAATTTCTGTACCACGAACCCCTGGTCCACCCGGCGATGATCGCCCAGGGCCACCCGCAGAAGGTGCTCGTGCTCGGCGGCGGCGAGGGGGCGACCATCCGGGAAGTGCTGCGTTGGAACACCGTCGAGAGGGTCGTCATGATCGACATTGACGGCGACGTGGTGGAAGCTTGCCGGCAATACCTGCCCGAAATGCACCAGGGCGCCTTCGACGACCCGCGCACCGAGTTGGTGGTGGGGGATGCGTTGGAATATCTCGACAACACCGAACAAACTTGGGATGTGATTATTTCCGACCTCTCCGATCCCATCGAGGAGGGTCCGTCCTTCAAACTGTTCACGAAGGAGTATTTTGAAAAGATCCGCCGCGTCCTCGCCGAGGACGGGGCATTCGTGATCCAAGCCGGACCGGTCGCCCCCGGAAATTTCCACCTCCACGTCCGCATCGTGAATACCGTCAAAGCGGTTTTTCCCCACGTGCAATCCTACGGCAGTTTTATCTCCACCTACGGCGCCCCCTGGGGATTCGCCCTCGCCTCCGGACAACCCATCGACCCCTATCCGCAGCCGGAGACGACCGACCGCCTCCTCGAGCAGCACACCACGGGGAAAATGAAAATGTTCGACGGCATCACCCTGCTGGGGTTATTTCAAATTCCCCGACACCTGCGGGAAGCGATCGCGGCCGAAACCCAAGTCTACACCCTTTCCGAACCGCCCAAGTTCTTCGGGAAAGGAAAAGGCAACTAATTGGGGTGGGGGGAGAGGAGACTCCGGGGAGATCCCGGGAAAACGATCCCCCGACTCCCGAATACCGACTCCCGAATACCGCCCCAAAAAGCGGTATGCTAGAGAGCGAACGATCGCATTGCCAGACCTCAGACTCAGATGGAAACTCAGCCGCCCCAGATCCCCATTGAAAAAACGCCAAATTCCCGCCTCCGCGAACTCGACCGGGACGAGATTCCCTTCGGGAAAATTTTTGGCGATCATATGCTGACGGCGACCTACGCTGAGGGAAAGTGGCGGGATGTGAAAATCGTCCCCTACGGTCCGCTGGAACTGTCGCCGGCCAGCTCCGCCCTCCACTACGGGCAGGCGATTTTTGAGGGGATGAAAGCCTATAAGAGTGGGGCGGGGGAACCGCTGTTGTTCAGACCCCGCGACAACTTCAAACGGATCAATCAGTCCGCCGATCGCCTCTGTATGCCCCCGATTGACGAATCGGTTTTTATGGACGGGTTGGCGGCGTTGATCCGGTTGGATGCGGACTGGATTCCCAATAAAAAGGGCAGCGTTTTGTACATCCGCCCCGTCTATTTTGCCACGGATGAATCCGTCGGCTTGAAACCGTCCGACTCTTACAAATTTGTGATTCTCACCTGTCCGGTCGGGGCCTACTATTCCCACCCGGTCAAATTGATCGTCACGGATCAATATGTCCGGGCGTTTGAAGGGGGGACGGGGGCGGCAAAAGTCGCCGGAAACTACGCGGCGAGCCTGCTGGCCGATCGCGAGGCGAAGGCGAAGGGATACGACAACGTGATTTGGCTCGACGGCATCCACCGCAAGTATATCGAAGAATGTGGGACGATGAATCTGGCGTTTGTCATCGATGGCGTGGTCGTTACCCCCAAACTCACTGGGACGATTTTGGCCGGGATTACCCGCGACAGCGTGCTGACTTTATTTCGGGATTGGGGTATTCCCGTCGAGGAACGGGCGATCGCGATCGACGAAGTTGCCGAAGCCTGCGGGAGCGGCACTTTGACGGAGGCTTTCGGCATGGGGACCGCCGCCACCATCGCCCACATTTCCACCATCGGATATCAGGGCCGGGATCTGATTTTACCTCCGGTGACGGAACGCAAACTCGGCAACCGAGTTTTGCAGGCATTGGAAGACATCAAAACTGGCAAGTGCGAAGATCCGCACGGTTGGATTGATCGGGTTTGAATTGGGAGTCGGGGGGCGATGGGATAACTCATGTTTCAAATCAGTGAAGTCGCCCGCCGCCTGGGTGTCAATCCGCAGACGATCTATTTTTACGAACGGAAAGGGTTGATTCCGTCTCCCCGACGCACGGAGGCCGGTTATCGCCTTTTTTCCGAGGAAGATGTGGGGCGTCTCGCCTTCATTCTCCGGGTCAAATCCTTGGGGTTGACGTTGGAGGAAATCCGAGAAATTTTGGAGTTGAAAGATGGGCGATCGCTCACCTGTCAGGCGGTCTACGATCGCTTGCATGAAAAATTGACAGAAATTCGCGAAAAAATCGACCAATTGCAGGCGTTCCACGACGAGTTGTCGCCCCTCGTCCAACGGTGTCAAGACCAGATCGATTCCCCCCGAGAATGTGTCGTCTTGGACGAGTGGAAATCCGACCCCCCTTGAGTCAAAGCCGTTTCATTAAAATGGCTGGAGGGGTTCCAGGGGCAGAGGAGGCGGAGGAGAATCTCACATCAGGGCGCAAGCCAGGGGCCCCGACAATCTAAACTCTAAAATTCCCCGCCCCCTTGACATTATACCTAGGTATAGGGATTAAACTGATCGGTGTCAGTTCTCATTTGGGAGAAATCGGATGATGAGTTCCGTCAAAATCGAAGTATTGGGAACCGGTTGCAAAAAGTGCCACCAACTCGAAGCCAACGCCAAAGAAGCGATCGCCGCCCTGAACCTGGAGGCGGAGGTGGTACACATCACCGAACCGCTGAAAATCGCCGAACGGGGGGTTATGAAAACCCCCGCCCTCGTCGTCGATAACGTCGTGGTGAGTCAGGGGAAACTCCTCACCCCCGAACAAATTCAATCCCACATCAATTCTTAATTTAGAGTCTTTTGGAAGCGATCGCCCCGGCAAAATTCGAGGAGAAACGACCATGCAAATTTCACCCTTTTGGCGGGACCAGTGGAAGCCTCTCGCCCTGATTGTCGTCGCGTTTTTACTGTGCTTTTACCTGCCGATAGAAGCCCTCAAACAGTCCGAACGGCTGCAAAACGCCTTCTGGGAAGCCCTGTATTTGGTGCGGTGGTACGCCCAGGAACACGTTTTATTGTGTCTGATTCCCGCCTTTTTTATTGCGGGTGCGATCGCGGTTTTTATCAGCCAAGATTCCGTCATCAAATACCTGGGGGCAAAAGCCAATCCGTTCCTCGCCTACGGTGTCGCCTCCGTATCCGGGACAATTTTGGCTGTCTGTTCCTGTACAGTTCTGCCCCTATTTGCCGGAATTTACCGCATGGGGGCGGGTTTGGGGCCGGCGATGGCTTTTTTGTATTCGGGTCCGGCGATCAACGTTCTGGCGATGATTCTCACCGCCCGAGTTTTGGGCTTGCAAATCGGCATTGCCCGGGCAGTGGGGGCGATCGGTTTTAGCATTGTTATCGGCTTGGCGATGCAGTGGATTTTCCGCACCGAAGAACTCGAAAAAGTCAACCCCGCCGCCGCATTGCCCGACGAAGACGACACCCGCCCCCTGTGGCAAAATGCCCTATTTTTTGCCGTTCTCGTCGGCATTCTGGTGTTTTCCAACTGGGCGCAACCCGATGTGGCAGCCGGTTTTTGGTTCGTTATCTATTCCTTGAAATGGTGGATAACCGGATTCTTCGGCATCGCTTTGGCTGCTATTCTGATCGCCTGGTTGCATCTCAATCCCGGCAAAGTCTTCTTAATTTCAATTGTGACGGCGGTACTGTCTTGGCAGTTTCAAGAACAGCCCCTCGTCCCCTTCAGCTTCGCCCTCGTCGGGTTCTCTTGGCTGACGAGTACCGACAAAAATGAAGCCGGGGAATGGTTCGAGTCTTCCTGGGATTATGCCAAACAAATTTTGCCTTTATTATTGATGGGGGTATTGATTGCGGGGGCGCTGTTGGGGCGTCCGGGAGAAGAGGCGTTGATCCCCTCGGAATGGGTGGTTTTGGCCGTGGGTGGCAATTCAATTTTCGCCAATTTTTTCGCCGCGATCGCCGGTGCGTTCATGTACTTCGCGACGTTGACGGAAGTCCCCATTTTGCAGGGGTTGATCGGCAACGGCATGGGGCAAGGACCCGCCCTGGCGCTGTTGCTGGCGGGTCCGGCTTTATCCCTCCCCAATATGCTGGTGATTCGCAGCATTATCGGCACGAAAAAAACCGCCGTATTTGTGGCGTTGGTGGTGGTGATGGCGGCATTGAGCGGCATTATTTATGGGGCGATCGTTTAATTGGAAATGGGCGCCGTGCCTTGCGCCCCTACGATATAAATTGGGCGTTTTGTAGGGGCGAATGGCATTCGCCCTCGACGCGATCGCCTCCCCGATACGATCGCCTTCCCGACGCGATCGCACCCCGACACCGCCCGGGAATTAACAAAAACTGAAATGGGCGCAAGCCTTGCGCCCCTACCATATGAATTGGGCGTTTTGTAGGGGCGAATGGCATTCGCCCTCGATACGATCGCCTTCCCGACGCGATCGCCTTCCCGACGCGATCGCCCCCCGACGCCGCCCGGGAATTAACGAAAACTGAAATGGGCGCAAGCCTTGCGCCCCTACATAGAGCGATCACACCGTATTAAAATAATAAATCGATAAATATGTCTTGAGATTGATTTTGGGGTTTTTCAGGATCTTCATCCCATTTTTGTGGATTGTCAATAATATATTGCCGAATTTGATTTAAGTGCCGTTCATTTCGCACAATTGATTCATAGTAATTTCGTTGCCATACCGGAGGACTGGGTTGTTGACTAAATTCTTTAATTCTTTTGGTGACAGACGATTTGAAGCCACCGATAAATGATGAGAGCGATCGCGGCTTTTTGTAGGAGCGCAAGGCTTGCGCCCCATTGGTGTCAAGATCGCCGTTGACAATCACCACAATTCCATGTATGTGATTCGGCATAATAATCCATTCATCCAATTCAACCTCTTGGCGCATCTGAGCCGATTTCAACCATTCTTCCCGAACGATAGTGCCGATATAGTTTAGACAAATTTTTCCAACTTTAATATCCCCAAATATGCACTGTTTTTTATACGAGCAAATTGTGACAAAATACCAACCCGACTGGGAATAATCATATCCGGGCAGGCGAATCGAACGGCGATGGTGGCGATCGGGATGATAATTCATTTTTATCAATGTCAATCAATCATCCCAATTAATTTTACATCCTGTAGGGGCGAATGGCATTCGCCCTCGATACGATCGCCTCCCCGACGCGATCGCCTCCCCGACGCGATCGCACCCCCGACGCGATCGCACCCCGAAACCGCCCGGGAATTAACAAAAACTGAAATGGGCGCAAGCCTTGCGCCCCTACGATATGAATTGGGCGTTTTGTAGGGGCGAATGGCATTCGCCCCCGACACGATCGCACCCCGACACCGCCCGGGAATTAACAAAAACTGAAATGGGCGCCGTGCCTTGCGCCCCTACGATATGAATTGGGCGTTTTGTAGGGGCGAATGGCATTCGCCCTCGATACGATCGCCTTCCCGACGCGATCGCACCCCGACACTGCACGGGAATTAACAAAAACTGAAATGGGCGCCGTGCCTTGCGCCCCTACGATATCACTCCAAATCTTCGGGTAAAATCCAATTTAACAATAGGCCGAAAACCCCCGAAAAACCGATCCCTTCCAAGGCAAATTTTCCGGCTTCGATCGCCATTCCGCCCACCCCAAAAACCAGGATAACGGCGACGATCGCCAGATTTCGGGGTTTCATCAAATCCTCCCCCGAACGGACGAGACTGTTGATTCCCACTACCACAATCGTACCGAATAAAATCACCAAAATCCCCCCCATCGCCGGGACGGGAATTGACCGCAAAAATGCCCCCAGTTTGCCCACGAAAGCTAATAATATCGCCAGGATCGCCGCCCACGTCATCACGCCGGGGTTGAAAATTCTTGTCAGGGCGACGGCCCCGGTCACTTCCGAGTAGGTGGTGTTGGGCGGCCCGCCGAAAAACGCCGCCAGACTGGTCGCCAAACCGTCTCCGAGGAGGGTTCTGTGGATTCCCGGATCTCGGAAATAGTCTTTTTTGGCGACGGCGCCGATGGTGATGATATCGCCGAAATGTTCGATCGCGGGGGCGATCGCCACGGGTAAAATAAACAGAATTGAAGGTAGGTGAAATACGGGTGTTGTAAATTTCGGTATCGCGAACCAGGGCGCTTCGGCAATGCCAGAAAAGTCAACCATCCCCAGCGGAAATGCGACGATATAACCGGCACTGAGCCCCACCAAAATCGGAACCAATCTCAACCATCCCCGGCCGAATAATGTGGTCATCATGGTTCCAAAAAGTGCCGCGCCGGAAACCGCCAAAGCTGCCCATTTTCCGTACCCTTCCCCGGCTTCGGAAGCCATGCCGATGGCGATGGGGGCGAGGGACAGTCCGATCACCATGATCACGGGACTGGTGACGATGGGGGGCAGGAGTCTCATCAAAAATCCGGAACCCCGCAGGGCGATCGCAACACTGAGTAGAAAATAAAGGATTCCGGCCGCTGCTAATCCGGACAAAGTTTCCGCAATTCCATATTGTTTGATACCCAGTTGGATGGGGGCGATGAAGGCGAAGGAAGACCCGAGAAAAACGGGAACTTTCCCGCCCGTTACCAGTTGAAATACGAGGGTTCCGAGTCCGGCGGTAAATAGGGCGACGTTGGGATCTAATCCGGTTAAAATTGGGATCAAAACCAGGGCACCGAAGGCGATAAATAGAATTTGGGCACCGAGGGGGATGTACCGCCAATGAAATTTGTAGGCGGTTTTTTCGGCTTGCTGTTCTTGAATGTCGGAGGTTGATTCGTCGATCATAGGGTGAGGTTGTCGAAGATTGATTGTGATAAAATTGAAGAATCGATAGAATCTCTTGATTGAATCTGTGAAATTCGATCCCCCTAAATCCCCCTTAATAAGGGGGACTTTGAATCCCAATGGCTCCCCCTTATCTCCCCCCTTACAAAGGGGGGTTGGGGGGGATGGGGGCGGGGGGGGATCTGAGGATGGGAATGGCGGTAAAGAACCCCCATTATTCCCCTTGAAAAGGGGGACTTTGAAGGCGCTCATTGGGCGAGATGGGTTAATTTTTGGGGTTTCATCTCTATTAATAATGGCGGTTTGAGTTGCCCTGTCAAGCGATCGCGACCCGAGTCCCTACCCGGCGACGGAACCGCAACCGGGGCGGTAACGCTAAGATATGTAACGAGTGTATCGCGCCGTCCCCAATGAGCAAACCTGCCAAGTTCTCCGATCTGCCCGCCACCTCCCCCAATGGCCATCATCCTGTCAGCCTGAACAGCATCCGCATCCGGGGGGCGAGACAGCACAACCTCAAAAATATCGACCTGGAACTTCCCCGCGATCGCCTGATCGTGTTTACCGGCGTGTCGGGCTCCGGGAAGTCGTCCCTGGCCTTCGACACGATTTTCGCCGAGGGACAGCGCCGCTACGTCGAGTCCCTCAGCGCCTACGCCCGCCAATTTTTGGGGCAGTTGGACAAGCCGGACGTTGACGCGATCGAGGGGTTGAGTCCGGCTATTTCCATCGACCAAAAATCTACCTCCCACAACCCCCGATCCACCGTGGGGACGGTGACGGAAATTTACGATTATTTGCGATTATTATTCGGGCGGGCCGGAGAGCCCCATTGTCCGATTTGCGATCGCAGTATCGCCCCCCAAACCGTCGATGAAATGTGCGATCGCGTCCTGGAACTTCCCGATCGCACCAAGTTTTTGATCCTCGCCCCGGTGGTTCGCGGCAAGAAAGGAACCCACCGCAAATTGTTGTCCAGTTTGGCTTCGGAAGGCTTCGTCAGAGTCCGGATCGACGGCGAAATTTTGGAACTTTCCGACGCGATCGAGTTGGATAAAAACCACGCCCACACCATCGAAATTGTCATCGATCGCCTGATTGTCAAACCCGGTTTGCAAGAACGGCTGGCGGACTCCCTCACCACCTGCCTGCGCCATTCTGGGGGTGTCGCCGTTATCGAAATTTTGGATCACACTGAAGCGCGATCGGGAACCGCCCTGAAAGCTGCCGAAAAATCCGCCAATTCCTATTTAAAAAATCACCACACCCACCAACTTGTTTTTTCCGAAAACTTCGCCTGCCCCGAACACGGGGCGGTCATGGAAGAACTCTCCCCCAGACTGTTTTCGTTCAACTCTCCCTACGGTGCCTGTCCCGCCTGCCACGGCCTGGGACACCTGCGGACATTTGCGGCGGAATTGGTGGTTCCCGACCCCTCACAGCCGGTTTACAGCGCGATCGCGCCCTGGTCGGACAGAGATAATTCCTACTATTTATCCCTGCTGCACAGTGTCGCCCAGGCGTTTGGATTCGATATCGCCACGCCTTGGAAAAAACTCACCCCCAAACAGCAACATATCCTCCTCTACGGCAGTGAGGAAGCAATTTGGATCGAGACGGATTCTCGCTACCGGGAAAGTCGGGGTTATCACCGCCCCTACATCGGGGCAATTCCGATGTTGCAGCGCCAATATAACGATACCAGTTCCGAATTGCAAAAGCAGAAAATGGAACAGTATTTGATCGACCAGGCTTGTGAAGTTTGTCAAGGACAACGGCTGAAACCGGAGGCGCTTTCGGTGCGGCTGGGACAGTGCCGAATCACCGATTTGACGGAAGTTTCGATCCGGGATTGCGTGCATCGAATTAATCAGTTGAAATTGAGCGATCGCCAAGCCCAAATTGCCGATTTAGTGCTGAGGGAAATTCGGGCGAGATTGCAATTTTTGGTTGACGTGGGATTGGATTATTTGACATTATCGCGATCGGCTTCTACTTTGTCGGGGGGAGAGGCGCAACGCATCCGGTTGGCGACTCAAATCGGTGCCGGTTTGACGGGGGTTTTGTATGTTTTGGACGAACCCAGCATCGGATTGCATCAGCGGGACAACGGACGGCTGTTAAAAACGTTGACAAAATTGCGGGATTTGGGGAATACTTTGATCGTCGTCGAACATGACGAAGAAACCATCCGCGCCGCCGATTGGCTGGTGGATATAGGCCCCGGGGCGGGCGTTCACGGGGGCGAAATTGTCGCGGCGGGGGATTTGGAGAATCTGTTAAAGGCGGAAAAATCCCTGACGGGCGCCTATCTGTCCGGGCGAAAGCAGATTCAAACGCCCCCGGAACGTCGGGGGGGAAATGGGCGATCGCTAATTTTGAAAAACGCCCGCCAAAATAACCTGAAACATATCGATGTCGAACTTCCTTTGGGGAAATTGGTCTGCATCACCGGCGTTTCCGGTTCGGGCAAATCGACGTTAATTAACGAGTTATTATATCCCTCCCTCCAACACCATTTTAGCAGAAAAGTACCGTTTCCGAAACAGTTGGATAAAATTGAGGGCTTGGATGCGCTGGATAAGGCGATCGTCATCGATCAATCCCCCATCGGACGCACGCCGCGATCGAACCCCGCCACCTATACGGGGGTATTCGATATCATCCGGGCGATCTTCGCGGAAACCATCGAAGCGAAGGCGAGGGGATACAAGCCGGGACAGTTTTCTTTTAATGTCAAAGGCGGACGCTGCGAAGCCTGCGGGGGGCAGGGCGTGAACGTGATTGAAATGAATTTTCTCCCCGATGTTTACGTCCAGTGCGAGGTGTGCAAAGGGGCGAGATACAACCGGGAAACCTTGCAGGTGAAATACAAGGGCTATTCCATTGCGGACGTGTTGAATATGACGGTGGAGGAAGCGTTGGAGGTGTTTAAAAATATCCCCCGCGCCGCCACCCGTTTGCAAACTTTATTAGATGTCGGTTTGGGTTATATCCATTTGGGACAGCCGGCCCCCACCCTTTCCGGCGGGGAAGCCCAGCGGGTGAAATTGGCGTCGGAATTGTCCAAACGGGCGACGGGGAAGACGTTGTATTTGATCGACGAACCGACGACGGGACTCTCGTTTTATGACGTTCACCAGTTGTTAAATGTGTTGCAGCGGTTGGTGGATAAGGGTAATTCGATTATCGTGATCGAACATAATTTAGATGTGATTCGCTGCGCGGATTGGGTGGTGGATTTGGGACCGGAAGGAGGCGATCGCGGCGGGGAAGTGATCGTTGCGGGAACGCCGGAAGATGTGGCAGATCATCCGAGTTCTTATACCGGGATGTATTTGAAACAGGTGTTGAAAGAACATCCGCCCGCGATCGCCGATGATGTCGATTTGGGGAATTAGTCGGAAAATTGATTCCCATAATTCTCTATATTTTTTGGAGGCTATAAACGTCAGTACATGGGTTGGATTTTGGAATCTGTGCGCGAACCGCGATCGCGCAATTTTGATTCGACTTTCTGTAAAGAAGTGTAATTTAATGTAAAAAAATGTTGATTTCTATTGACAAAAATTTTTTTTGATGCACTCAAAATCTTGCTGTATTTTTCCTGTTTCACTCTGGAAGGATTGAATATGTAGTTAAACAGTTGAGTTGAAATCCAGAGAGGTATTGACTTATGAAACTCTCTCACCGCCAATTGGGTAAGACGGCAGCCAGTATGGCTTTGGCAACTGTTTGTACCTTCTTGGCTGCTTCTGCTGCTCGGGCAGATAATTATAGAATCGGCTTTTCTAACGGCTGTCATTCTGCCACGATCAAAGTTGCCGTATCCTGGTTAGATCCAGATTCGGGTGAATGGATTGATAATGGTTGGTATGAGTTTTCGGCGGGTGAACGAGCTATTTTAAACGGGCCTCGGACAAATAATCGCATCTTTTATTACTATGCAGAGTCCACTGACGGTTCAAGAATGTGGGGAGCGGACGATCAGCCAGAATTAGTTGTGGGCGGTCGTAGCTATTCTCCGAGAAAGGTTGTCGCCGACTCTTCCAATGGCTCGTACTACGTTAATTTGACTTGTCGGGGCGAAACGCCAATTGAAACAACGCCGGAGGTTGTTGTCGAACGCTACGATGATATAGGAGGAGGATGGGGAGGAGCAAAAGCGACGCTCTACCGAAGTGGTTTGTTGGTTATTGAAGGTCGGGCTGTCAGCAATTCTAATACTTCGGGGACAAGGGCGACAGTCAACGTTGTCGGTTTGGACAGAGATGGAAATGTTTTATTCGTGTCGCAACACTTAGATATTCCCACCGCTTGTGGTCGGTGGGATACTTGCCCTTCCGACCGGCGAGGACGTAGCGATCAAAATATTTCTCCGGAAATTGCAAAATTCGTCAATCGTCTCCAAGTTCACCTTTCCGATCGGGGCGGTCCGAGCATTTATAGCAGAATCACCAACAACATTCGCGAAGCTTGTCAAAGTTATGACGGATTGCCGAGTACAGCTAGAGCAGCAATTGCTTCTCAAACGGGCTTTTCAGGTTGCAATCCCTAATTCCCTTTAAATGAGAATCTCGGGCAACCCTATAAGGTTGCCCCTACGTCTGTCTTATACCGGGATGTATTTGAAACAGGTGTTGGAAGAACACCCGCCCGCGATCGCCGATGATGTCGATTTGGGGAATTAAATTTTCCCACAAACAGGCGTTGGCTTCTATAAATACTCGATCCAACCCCGCATTTCGTCGGGATTCAACACCTCGTAAATTAAAGCCAAACTGCGGATGATTTCACCCAGCGATCGCGTATTTTTTTTGCTATAGGCGACCCCCCAATGATCCGAACTTTGACTAGCCAGCCTGAGAAAATCAGCGTCATGGGTGACGATGACTCGTCCCTCGTTGCGGGCAAACGTCAACTGGGCTTCATCCGAGAGCCCCAGCAGTCCCATTTCACGAGTCATCGTCACGTCAATCCCCTGGTGACGCAAAGCCAATCCCACATCTGGATCGACATTTTCATCCAGATGAAAGCGAATGCGGTCACTCACCGCGCAACTCCTTCAGCTTTGCATTTAACCGAGATGGATAATTATCCCGCAATGAGTCTGCGAACAATTCATCCTCTCGAATGCTCCGTTCGATTTCATCGCGGCGATCGTAATAATATGCCATCGCCGCATAAACCGAAGCCAAAGGAAGCTTATATTTCCCGGCGATCAAATCCAGAGATTGACCCATCCGCAAATAGAGGGTGGCAATATCGGCGACCGTCATTCGAGTCCCTGCAATTCGAGGTTTTCCGCCTCGGACCCCCGGCGTGATTTCAATAAGCCGATTGAGTGTGACTTCCATAATGACAGATTCAAACCTCTAAAATTCCAATTGCTGGAGCATCCAAAATCCCGCGAAGGCTTCCGAGTTGGGGTCGGATTGGATGGCGAGAAAATGCACGTTTTTGGCCGCTTTTTTCGCCGTTTCAAATTCCCGCCCTTCCGCCTGGGTGTTGGCGTCGGGGAGGTTCGCTACGATCCAACTCTCGCTTTCTCCGGTATCCAAAACCAGACAGGGGCGGGGTTGTTCCACCAGTCGCAACGATGCCAACTCCAACCCGGACATCCAGGCCGCCAGAGGGGTAGCCCGGGACGAGAAAATAATCAAACCGGGAACCCGATCTTCCGGGGACAGCCCCACCATCGGTAAACCGAAGGCTTCCCCGAAGTCGATGTCCCATTCCGGCATCTCCTCGAAGGCCCCCGCCTCCAGGGAAACGATCGCCCACCGATCCCCCTGGAGGGCGTCCGGCAGGGGTTTGGGTTCGCCCGTCATGAATTGCACTGAGGGGTTGGCACTTTCCTGGTAGTTGGGATAGGTGGGATACACCTTCTCCATGCGTTCCCGCAACCACTGGACCAGGGTGTAGGTGCGGCGGCTGGCGGCGGCGGGGATGGCCAATTCCTGGGCGGCTTTCGTGATCATGTTCGCCATCGGACGCCGGAAAAAGCGGATGCGGGTCGGGGGGGCTGGTGCCTGGGCGATCGCATCTTTGATGGCCCCCTGCAGCCAGCCCGAATTCACCGTGTTGCTGGGGCAAAATTGCGTGTAGCGAAACAGGGATTCGGCGCGATCGCGCACGTCCAGGGGGGTTTCACAGATGATCACCTCCCACACCTTTTTTCCCTCGTCGTCCCGCAGGGGGCGGCTGTAAAAATCCAGTTCCCAAATCGTTCCCTTCATGCCGATCTTAAAATTCGTTGTACAAACTCGAATTTCAATTGTCCCATATCGTTGGGGAGTCGGGAGTGGGAAGTGGGGAGTCGGGGGGCGGAGGAGGCGGGGAGAAGATGGAAAGAATCTAAAATCTCAAATCTAAAATTCCCCCCACCCAATTCTTTGTGTTAAAATAACGGGTTATGAGTAAAGAGAGTAACGGATACAAGGTTGTCACGGATAACCGCAAAGCCCGCTATCTGTACGAGATCCTGGACACCTACGAGGCCGGCATCGAACTCAAAGGTACGGAGGTGAAGTCGATCCGGGCGGGGCGCGTCAACTTGCAGGATGGCTATGCCTTGCTGCGAGGTGGAGAGGCTTGGCTGATCAACGTCCACATTTCGCCCTATGAGAATACGGGTACTTTTTTCAATCACGACCCCCGCCGGACGCGGAAACTGTTGCTGCACCGCCGGGAAATCAACAAATTGATCGGACAGGTGGAACAGAAGGGGCTGACTTTGGTGCCGCTGAAAATGTATTTGAAGCGGGGGCGGGTGAAGGTGGTGATCGGACTGGCCCGAGGTAAGAAACTCCACGATAAGCGGGAAACCGTCCGGCGCCGGGATGATGAGCGATCGATGCGGCGGGCTCTGAAACAGTTTTAAGGGTTGCGATCGCCGGTAATTCTTCGGGTTAAGATAACGGTTGTGAAAGACTCGGAGAGGTGGTGGCGATGAATGATGAAACCAATGCCCAAATGAGAATCGAACGGGACAGCATGGGGGCGATCGAGGTTCCCGCCGATCGCTATTGGGGGGCGCAAACCCAGCGATCGCTTCATTATTTTTCCATCGGAGAAGATCGGATTCCCACCGAGGCGATCGCGGCGTTCGGCATCCTCAAAAAAGCGGCCGCCCTGACGAACCAGGAGTTGGGGAAATTGGCGCCGGAAAAAGCAGAATTGATGGTGCGTGCCGCCGATGAAGTCATCGGGGGAAAACTCGCGGATCATTTCCCTTTGCGGGTGTGGATGACGGGAAGCGGCACTCAGTGTAACATGAATGTGAATGAGGTGATTGCCAACCGGGCGATCGCGTTTGCGGGGGGGGAATTGGGCAGCAAAAGTCCCGTCCACCCCAACGATGATGTTAATATGTCCCAATCTTCTAATGATACATTTCCGACGGCGATGCATATCGCGGCGGGGGTGGCGTTCAGTGATCGCTTACTTCCTAAAGTGCGAAAAATGCGGGATGCTTTGCAGCAGAAATCGGAGGAATTTTCGGACATCGTAAAAATTGGCCGGACGCACCTGCAAGATGCCGTTCCTTTGACGTTGGGACAGGAGTTTTCCGGCTATGTCGCCCAACTGGATGCGGATTTGAAACGGATCGAAATGGTGTTGCCGGATCTGTACGAATTGGCGATCGGTGGGACGGCGGTGGGGACGGGTTTGAATGCCCCGGCGGGGTTCGCGGAACGGGTGGCGGAACGCATTGCTGAAATGACGGGTTTGCCGTTTGTTTCTGCCCCCAATAAATTTGCCGCGATCGCCGCCCACGATGCGATCGTGATGGCGAGTGGGGCGTTGAAAACTCTGGCCTGTTCTCTGATGAAAATTGCCAACGATATTCGTTTTTTGGGCAGCGGCCCCCGCTGCGGTTTGGGGGAATTAATTCTACCGGAAAATGAGCCGGGTTCTTCGATCATGCCGGGGAAGGTCAACCCCACCCAGTGCGAGGCGATGACGATGGTGGCGGCTCAGGTGATGGGGTACGATATGGCAATTACTGTTGCGGGTTCTCAGGGTCATTTTGAGTTGAATGTGTTTAAGCCGATGATGATTTTTAACCTCCTGCAATCGGTCAGTATTTTGTCGGACAGTTGCAATAATTTTACCGATTTTCTGTTGGTGGGATTGCGGGCAAATCGGCGCAAAATTGAGGGGTATTTGGAAGAGTCGCTGATGTTGGTGACGGCGTTGAGTCCGAAAATTGGCTATGATAAGGCGGCGGAAGTCGCCCACGTCGCGTTGGAGAAGAATTCGACGCTGAAACAGGTTTGCGTGGATTTGGGGTACATTTCCGCCGAGGAATTTGATGAAATTGTGGTTCCGTCCCGGATGGCACATCCCCACGGTTAGGGGGTGCGATCGCCCGGGGTAATCTGTCGGGCGATCGCATCTCTAGCTATAAGTCCGCAGATTTCGCAGATTTTCGCAGATGGGGAGTTGGGGTGTTTGAGCCAGTC
>NZ_JAYFER010000334.1:0-205 GCF_055795065.1 Lyngbya sp. CCY1209 | reverse complement strand
GGATGAGTCTAAGGATGGAATACCCATACAGATGGAACGAATTAACCCCATACTGGCTCTTGCTCAATGGTCGATTAAGCAAGTAGTGAAGGCAATAGCCGCAAGTGTAAGCGCAAGCCACATGGGGATGAGATGTGACCAGAAGCCAACGCCCAGATGTAATGTCTGGGATATGCAGACGGGTCACGGTTCAGACGTAAGATGG
>NZ_JAYFER010000333.1:0-11902 GCF_055795065.1 Lyngbya sp. CCY1209 | reverse complement strand
GACTCAAGTCGCCGTTCGTTTTTCCTCCCTGCTCTAAAGAGACAGAGCTTCCAAACGTATCGGAGATTTTACGTGACTGGGGTCTAGAATGACCATTATCTGCGGCCAGATCAACAGCCCAATTGACTCCTACCAGTAGGATAATGAGAGAAACCGGATTTTGGGTTCTATTCACCGATGTGAGGCGATCGCCCCTCTCGTGCGCGATCGCGAAACGCCCCTGTGGCGACATCGCGACCCGCCATCACGAACTCTAGGGCAACAGACTTTTCGCCCACCAGCCCGCCCCTAAACCGATCAGAAACGCCCACAGTTGGCCGGTTTCGAGCAGGTGATTCCAAGTATTTTTGACATTCGTCCACAGGTCAATGGTCACTTGTTGGGCGAAGACCCATTCCGTGAGATGGTAAAAATGAAAATGAGGCGTGCCGCCCCAAGTTTCTGCCAACATCGACAGGATATCAAGTGACATGATCTTCCTCCTCACTCAAAGATGGCTGCACCTGTAGCACAACCAATGTCATGTCATCAATATTACTGTTACCCGGCCCGATAAATTGCTGTACTTCCTCAAATAAATATTCCAGGATGGTGCGGGGGTCGTCGCAGTGCTGGCAGGCCCACTGGAACGCCACTTTCAGGTTGTCTTCGTCGAAGCGATCGCCCCGCTGGTTGGCCGCGTCCGTAAAGCCGTCCGTGTAGTAAATCAGCGTATCCCCCGGTTGCAGTTGTATTTGGGCTTCGTAGTAGCGGGTGTCGGCATCCAAACCGATCAGCATCCCCAAGGTGTCCAAACGGCGGATGGTGCGGGTTTGGGCCTGCCACAGCAGGGGGGGGTGGTGGGCGGCGTTGCTGTAGGAGAGAATTCGCGTCGCCGGGTCGTACTCGGAATAAAATAGCGTCACGAACCGATTCGAGTTTTCCAAATCGGCGTACATGACCCGGTTGAGGTGTTGGAGAATTTGCGCCGGGGAGTGGCGGTTGAGGACCTCCGCCCGCAGCATTCCCCGGGTCATCGTCATGATCAACCCGGCCGGGACCCCCTTGCCCATCACGTCCCCGATCACGATGCTCCAATGTTCGTCCGCTTTGCGGGCCTCCGCCGTTGGCCCGTCGCCGTTTTGGGTGCGGAGTTGGTCGAAATTGGAGGGGATGAAGTCGTAGTAGTCGCCGCCGACCCGGTTCGCCGTCTGGCAGCGGGCCGCCAGTTCCATGCCGGGAATTTTCGGGCATTTGCGGGGGAGGAGTCGCAGTTGAATTTCGGCGCCGATTTCCAATTCCCGGTCCAGCCGCTCCTTGTCCCGTAGGGAAACCGCCAGTTCGTCGTTGGCGATCGCGACGGCGGTTTGGTCAGCCACCAGGCGGATCAACTTCTGGCGGGTGGGGGTCCAGATGTAGTTGGGGTCGTGGCTGAACACATATAGCCGGCCGCGCTCGAGGTTGTTGACCAAAATGGGCGTGCCGAAAATTTGCACGTCCGTCCCCAAATAATGACTCACCTGATAGTCCAGATTCGCCGTGTAGCGCTCGGCCAAACTCTGAGACACCCTCCCCATCCCATCGACCGGCATCGCGATCGCCTGCCGGGTCGCCGTTTCCAGGGCGCTGCGGATGTCCTGGCACTGGCGTCCGTCCTGGCAGTGCAGGCGTTGAAACCGCACCTGGCCGTTGGGTTTGAACAGCACCAGCGCCCCCCCGTCCGCGTCCGTCACCCGACTGGCGACGAGGGGGGTCAACTCCAAAAACTGGTTGAGGTTGTTGAAGCTACGCAGGGCGAAACTGAGGGAACTGAGCAACTCGTTGACGTTTTGCTGTTCCCGATGCAGTCGAGCCACCAGTTCTTTCAGGGTGGAGACGGGCGTAATGTCCGAACTCGACGAACCGGGAAGGTCGTCGCCGGGTTGATCCGAGTGTCGTGGCAGTGGCACAGCAGTCATTTTTAGGATGGATTCTCTGAAGGTTAGATCGGAACTGAACGGGTCGGCGAAGATTAGTTCTCAATTTTAGATCGCCGGCTATGAATCGAGGAGTGAGGAGTGAGAAGTTGGGAGTCCGGAATTTCTCACTTCTCGCCGATCTTTTCTCACTTCTCGGGTGATGACATTGCGAAGCTGGCTCGCCCTCGCTTCTCGGAAGCCGACGAACAGCTTTGACGGCGAATTCAACTCAATTCAGACTCTGCACCGCGACGCCAGCGTCAACCACTCAACAGCGCTTCGATAAACTCGTAGCTTGAAAAGGGGCGTAGATCCTCAATGCTTTCCCCAACACCAATAAAACGAATCGGCAGGCCGAGCTGCTGCACGACAGCCAGAGCAACACCACCTTTAGCAGTTCCGTCCAATTTTGTCAAGACCACGCCACTGAGTTGGGCGACTTCCGCAAACACTTGGGCTTGGCGCAATCCATTTTGGCCGAGGGTGGCATCGAGCACCAATAGAGACTCTACAACGGCATCCGAGGCTTTTTTGTCTATCACGCGACGGATTTTGTTGAGTTCCTCCATGAGATTCTTTTTATTTTGCAGCCGTCCGGCGGTGTCGATGATCAGCAATTCTGTGTCCCGCGATCGCGCCGCGGCCACCGCGTCGAACACCACCGCCGCCGGGTCGGTATTTTTGCCCGGATTGGCGATCACCTCCACGCCGGAGCGATCGCCCCACACTTTCACCTGTTCCACCGCCGCCGCCCGGAACGTGTCCCCCGCCGCGATCAAAGTCCGGTAGTCCGACTTCCGGGCGATGTGGGCGATCTTGCCGATGGTGGTGGTTTTTCCCGCCCCATTCACCCCCGTGATCAGCCAAATGTTGAGCTGGTCTTTCTCCGGGGCGAAGCTGGGGCTGTGGCCGTTTTGGTAGGGTTTCTCCAGCAAGTCCCGCAACACCTGTTTCAAGTAGGCGATCGCATCCTCCGGCGGCAGGGCTTCCTCCCGCAGCTTGTCCTGCAGGGCCTCGATAATCACCTCCGTCGCCTCCACTCCCACATCCGCCTGCAACAGCAGCGCCTCGATTTCCTCCACCGCTTCCTGATTCAGCGGTCCGGCGCCGACGATCGCTTTCAATTGATTCAGCAGGTTCCGGCGCGTCCGCCCCAACCCCTTCCACAATTTTTGCAGCCAGGTGATCTCCTCGACCGCCACCTCGTCGGGGCGGCGGCCCTGGTTCGCCAGCACCCCCGCCGACCACATGAACATCTCGTCAAATTCCACTGCGGCCGCCGCCGATGCCGCCGCCGGCTCCGGCTCCGGCTCCGGTTCCTCGATCGCCGTTTCCTTCAGGCGATCAATCCGGGCCTGCCGTTCCGCGAGCCCCCTGGCCCAAATCGGCGCGGACTCATCGACGGTTTCCGCCGCCGCCGGCGTCTGTTCGACTTCCGGTTGGGTTTCTTCGACTTCCGGCGCCGTTTCTACAATTTCCGGTTGGATTTCTTCGACTTCCGGCGCCGTTTCTACAATTTCCGGTTGGGTTTCTTCGACTTCCGGCGCCGTTTCTGCAACCTCGGCGACCGTTTCCGGTTGCACCGCATCGGCGGTTGGCCGCGCCATTTCTTCCGCCTCCGCCGCGGAGGCGACCGTTTCCGGCTCGATCTCCTCCGTTGGAGTCGTCACTTCGGCTTCCGATGCTTCCGGCGCCGCCTCCGTTTCCGCCTCGGCTTCCGTCTCGGGAGCTGTTTCCTTTACCTGTTGCTGCTGAATATTTTGATAGGCAGCCTTCGCCCACTGCAAGTAATCCTCCTTGGGAGCCGGGGCTGGGGGGGACTCTTCCGCTGCTGCAGGCGGTGTCTCCGCCGGAGGTTGGGCGGATGTCGGTTCGGGTTCTGTTTTCTGGGATTCGTCCGGGCGATCGCTGAACTGGCGGCGGAACCAATTAAAAACCATTGCACTCTTTACTCGACTCGATGGGATGTGAGAGGTGTCTCTATTTAAGTTAATCGAAATCCGTCCCGGATCGAAGCGATCGCGCGATCGCTGCCCCGACCCGAAATCAATTTCCCGACCTTCCCCGAGAGATCATCCACCAAGTTATCTCAAATTTTGTCGCCTTGGTGAGGTTCTGGCGCTCCTCCGAGGGTCGGTCCGTCGTTCGTGAGGGGTCCGGTGCCGGCTCCCCAAAAACCCCAGAATCCCCCTCCCTTTGGGGCGGGGAGTGTCACAAAAGTTGAGACATCGAACCCGTGCGATCGCAAAGATGAATTGCGGCCCGGGTTTCTGGTAAGATGTGAAAAGCCGGCGGGCTAGTTTCCGCCTGACATGGCAACAGTGGTGATTCTCCCCCGACAAAATGTTCGACCGAACGGAAATTTCAGTTCGCAGGACGACTGTATTTGTGAAGGAGAAAATCAAGTCAATCCGACCTGACTGCACCAGCCGCTCTCGGGCTGTCAGCGGATCTGAGTCAAAATGCGAAATCGGGGAATTTGGACGCGATTGACGGCCCGGAGATGGCCGAGCCCGATTGCCCCGACGCGACACTTCTCTGGCGATCGCAACCGGGTCAGAGCGGCGGGAGTGTCAAACTGCTGAATTTGTAGAATGGCTGAGGATGGCGTAATGTCAAGAAAGAAAAGACGGGGTGTTTCCACCTTGTATTCGGAGAGTAAAGTGAAAGTTGGGGTTTCCCTGACGCCGACGGGGGCGAAGTTGCTGACGACGACGGCGAAAGAGCTGGGACTGTCGCGATCGGAGTTTGTCGAACGGATCGCCCGAGGCGATTTTAAGATCTCCGGCGACGGTCACGCCACGACCATCACCCTCGCCACCGACGCCACCCCTGCCGATGCGGAGTCGGACGAGAGCCCACCCGCACCCCAAGTCCCGGACGCACCATCATCCTCGGAGGCGCGATCGGTCGCCGAAGGGGAGCTACAGCAGCGTTATCAAGCCCTCGAAGAACAAGCCAAACAGCAGGCGGAGACCATCCGAGATCTCGAACAACAAATCGCCCAGTTCGCCGACCTCGAAACCGGGCAGAAAAATAGCGTTGACGCGGAGGCCCACCGGCGGCTTCAGGAAGAACTCGAGCAACAGCAAAATGCGCTGGCCGACCTGGAAAAACAACTCGAAGACCGTCAGAAAAATAGCGTTGATGCCGATGCCCACCGGCGGCTTCAGGAAGAACTCAAGCAACAGCAAAATGCGGTGGCTGAACTGGAAAAACAACTCGAAGACCGGCAGAAAAATAGCGTTGATGCCGATGCCCACCGGCGGCTTCAGGAAGAATTAAAACAACAGCAAGCCGCGATCGCCGACCTGGAAAAACAACTGAAGCGCATCAAAGAGCTGGAAGATCAACTGGAAAAAACCGTCCCGGCTAAAACCTATAAAAGCTTAGAAAAAGAAAGCAAGAAGGATAAAGAAACCCTCCAAAACCTCCAAAATCAACTCGCCCGCCTGGAAGAATTGGAAGCCCAATTGCGCGATACCGTTTCGCTGGAAACCCATCGGGCGCTACAGGAAGAATTGGAACGGCACAAAGCGACGGTAGCCGAGCTCGAAGGGCAACTCAAGGCGAGTGTCGCCCTCGATGCCCATCGGGAATTGGAAAAGCAGTTGGAGTGGCACAAAGCGACGGTGGCGCAATTGCAAGCCCAGTTGGTGGCGAGCGTTTCTGCCGATACCCACCGCCAGTTGGAGCAGAAATTGGAACGGCAAAAAACGACCGTCGCCCAGTTACAAAGTCAGTGCGAAGAGGGAGAAGCCCAAATCGCGGAACTTCAGGAAAAAATCAAACAGCTTTCGGATTTGGAAGTCAGATTGGCTCACAGCGTCCCGGCCTATGAATATACCGCCCTACAGGAACAGTCGGAACAGGAGCGACAGATCCTCGCCGGCGTCCGAAAACAGTTGCTGGACTTGGCCGCGGCCGAAGACGGACTCGGAAGCGATTCTCCCATCGATCCGAAGCAATTGGGAACGGCGGACAGTCTTTTCGACTGCTGCGAGGGGGTGAAGCGGAAGTTGAACGCTCAAGTGAGTGCCATTGCCGCATTACAAAATCGAGTTCGAGAATTGCAGGGGTTGGCAATGGTAGCCGAGTCCCATTTAAACAAGTGGAGTCAGCGCACCTTTTCCAATAATTATCGCTGAGAGTTGCGAATGGTGGGGGCGAGTGGACGGCGATCGCGCTCGAATGTCTCCCAGGTATCGCGATCGTGTATCGACCAATTCGGCGGAAGCGGACGAACCCTGACTGAATGCATTGGCTCTTTGCACTTCCCCCCACCCCACACCCGGCGCCCATCGCCATGTCCTGCCACAAACTAAAAAGCCCGGTTTCTCTACCGAAACCGGGCTTTTTAGTTCCCTCACAACAAACACAGCTATTGCATCGTCGATTGTTCGGGTTTTTCAGCATAAACATAGTCAATACTGAATGTGCCTTTCGATTCTCAATCGAACAGAATTTTGGGAAAAAATCATCAAGAGCTTGTCAAGTTTTTGCCCCATTTTTTAAAAGTCAAATTGCGCGTAAAAAAGGGAACATTGTCACCCAAAAAATGACCGTGAAATTACTGAGAGATAGTCCGCCAATCGAGGCATCGGAGCGATCGCGTGACGACCCAATCCGTAATTTTACGGAGACCATTCGCTCGATGGATTTCTCCGGGTTGACGACGCCTTCGGCGGGAATCCAAAATCGGGCAAATTGGAGCGTTGCCAACGGCTGTCCTCGGGTTATATTGGATCAAAACTCCACGTCAAAGGCGATCGCATGACCTACAGCCTCAGAATTGCCGATCTTCCCAGTGCCGAGCGACCTCGCGAGCGATTGATCGCCCTCGGTTCCCAAAATCTTTCGACGGCAGAACTGATTGCCATTTTGCTCGGGACGGGTCAGGGAAAAGGAAAACTCTCGGCTGTCGGTCTGGGACAATACATCTTGAATCAACTCGGCCAGTCCCAAGCGGACCCCCTGTCGGTTCTCCGCAATATCAGCGTCCGGGAACTCACGCAAATTCACGGCATCGGGCCAGCCAAAGCGACCACCATCCTGGCGGCGATCGAATTGGGAAAGCGGGTATTTCAGTCCAAACCGCCGGAATTGGCGGCGATCGAAAGTCCCCAAGCCGCCGCCGACGCCCTCAGCCACGATTTGATGTGGCAGACCCAAGAGCGATTTGCGATCCTGCTGATGGACGTTAAAAATCGGTTGCTCGGAACCCAAGTGCTCACCATCGGGACGGCCACAGAAACCCTGGCCCATCCCCGGGATATTTTCCGAGAAGTGCTCAAACAGAACGCCACCCGCCTGATTATCGCCCACAACCACCCGTCGGGAAATGTGGAGCCAAGCCCGGAGGATATCGAGTTGACCCGCCAACTCCTGCAAGGCGCCCAATTTTTATCCCTGCCGATCTTAGATCACCTGATTTTGGGGAACGGCACCTTCGAGAGTTTGCGCCAGACCACCACCTTGTGGGACGAATACCCCCAGGGTACCTAAATGACTTGCCAACCGCTGCGGTTTGTGTTACTTTAAATAGTTACGGGCGATTAGCACAGGGGTAGCGCGCTTCCTTCACACGGAAGAGGTCATTGGTTCAAATCCAATATCGCCCATTTCCCCCGTCAGCAGGGTTCCAGCCATTCTGGGGTGGAGACCCGGTAACAGTGTACTCAGTGTATGTACCTTGAGTATACCAGGTAGCGGCAACCTAGGTTATTTTGTCCCCCCGGGATTATCCCCCAGGTAGACAGCCAGAAGTCTTGTAGAATAAGGGTTTAGTATCAACGGGTGTGGTAGGACTCGAACCTACGACTGACGGCTTAGAAGGCCGCTACTCTATCCAACTGAGTTACACACCCAATGCGATCGCGTGTCATGTCAGTCCCACGGCGAGCGCATCTATTATAGTACCCAAGACGACTCCGATAGTGCAAGCGGGAAAAATGTCTCCGGGGGGACGGCGATCGCGGGTCAGGCCCAACCGGGAAAACGCCCCCAATCCCCGAGTCTTCCGGCGTTCGGAAATGCCGTCCGGGCCTCGTCGGCGCGATCAGTGGCAGGAGGCTCAAACCGGGCAATGGGCTCAAGAGTCGGTGCATAGTGTTATGTTTATTCTGAAAGACCTGCAACGCTCTCAAGAGTAGGTGCATAGTGTTATGTTTATTCTGAAACGGCAGGATGTTGAGATCACGACGGTCCAGCATCCCAATCGGGAGCAGCAGATTCCCATCCTCAATTATCAAGGGCAAACATTCCGCCTGATGAAGGTCTTCAACGTCAACCAAAACCCTGAAGCCCTGGCCTATTGGCGGGACTTGACCGATAATCGGGGTAAGGCCTGCGTGCTGCTGGAGGAACCCGAGCGGTACAGTGTTTGGGGCAAAGTTCGCCTCGAACAACTCGCCCGCGAAGGGGGTGGCGGTGGCGATGCCAAAATACCGGCTCTGGTTCAAGCTTCTCTTCTGATCCTGCAAGCCGTGTACTTTGATGTCGAGGATCTGTTGGGAGCCCGGCAAGCCGGTGCATTTGAAAAGGATCTGGTCAAGGTCTTTCAAGATTCCCAATTCCCCTCGTCCGACAGTTTGGATGCCGTCAAGACATTGTTGACGAAAGATCCCCTCGACAGCCTGCAAATTCCGCCTTGGAAGGAAGATCACCTGAAAACTCTTCTCGAAGAACTCTACCGCCTCGGCAAGGGATATTTTGGCAACACCAGCTTTGCCGAAGGGTTAGAGGAGGTTTTAGAAGATCTGCCCGACGAAGATCGGGAGTTCTTTATCAGTTGGCTCGGCCAATCTCCGGTGGGAAAATTGTGGGCGATAGGTTAAGTAATGTTAGAATGTTGACCTTTTGGGACGCAAATATGGGACGCTGGAATTCGGACGGACGTTCGAGCCGGCACAGTCTTGAGAAGTGGGGGCATTCGACTCGGGTCTTCTGATGTAGATTTCTTGTTATTTTATTGCTATGAGCAGCACTTCACGCGAAAAATCATCGTTTCTATCATCTGTCCTATCCGCTCAAAACCTGGTCATCGTCGGTATCGGCTGGGCGGTGATGGCGCTGTTGTTCTTCCTGCTGTTCAGCATCACCCCGTCGGGGGATCTGCCCCTGTGGTACTCCATCGGCACTTATATTTTTGAACTCGGCGCCTTTTTATTCGCGGCCCTGGTGTGCTACCGCAACTGGCAGAGTCCCCAAATGGTGAGCGGACGCAACGTCTGGCTCGGCATCGGCCTGGGGACCTTCTTCTATTTTCTGGGGGGGGTGCTCTTCGGACTCTGGGAGTTGGTCTGGGCGCTCGACCCGGCCGTATCCTTTGCGGACGTGTTTTACATTCTCAGCTATATTATGTTGGGCTGGGGGATGATCACCGCCGTGACCTCCAAACGCCTGAACCTGGAAATTTGGCAGTGGGCGACCTTGGCGGGGGTGGCGATCGCGGGCATTTCCCTGGCGACCTGGGTGGCCGACCCGACCTTGTTCGGACTGTTGGGGCCTTCGGAAGTGCCCCCGGCCCTAGAACAGGTAGTCGCCGACCCAGCGACGGCGGCATCCGCACTCCAGACGGGTGAGGCGGCCGCAGAGGAAGAGGCGGAGGAAACCACCGCCCCCGACTGGGTGGTTCAGATCGACGCTCAACTCGAACCCCTTGCGTTCTGGGTCAATCTGTTTTACATCTATGGTGACGTGGTGTTGCTGATTTTGGCAACGGCCCTGATTCTCGCCTTCTGGGGCGGACGGTTTTCCCAGTCGTGGCGGATGATCGCCTTCGCGATTTTCTCGCTCTACATCGCGGACACCTATTTCAAGTGGGCTGATTCTCGCGCCCAGAGCGACTACGAAAGTGGCGGCTTGCTGGAAGTCTTTTTCGTGTTCACGGGTATTTTGTTCGCGATCGGTGCCATTCTAGAATATGACATCTCCACCCGTTCCCGTCAGAGCAGACGTGGCAGACGCACCGCCAGAGGTTAGAGCCGCAGCCCGGGGGCGATTCCCACGAGGGGAGTCGAAAGTTGACTCCCCGGAGATCTCGGCGTCGGCATTGGAGGCAGTGAAAAAGTGAGGAGAATTGTGTGTGAACGGGGGGCGATCGCCGACTCTGACCCATCCGAGATCTCTGAAGCGATCGAGTCCAATACCGGTGAATCTCAAACCGAAATCAAATCGAATGACATCCTCAAAACTTTCTGAGTCAGAAAAACAGGAAATCGTCAGGCTTTATCAAGATGTGCCGGAGGAAACGACGATCACCTTGGCCGAACGGTTCGGGGTGAGCAGTTCCACGGTGAGGCGCATCCTGCAAAGTGCTGTCCCCAAAGATATTTACGACGTTCTGACCCACCAAAAACAACGGCTGCACCGAACCCTCAAAAAATCGGGGCAAAAGGAGAGTCCGAATCTGTTCTCCGCGACGACTCCGAAGCCGGCCGCGGCTGCCGAAATGTCAGATGACGAGGCGTCGGAATCGGATGCGGCGGGGGTAAAGCGACGGCGGCGGCGGTCGTCGGCGACCGATTCCGACGCCGTTGAAGACGGGGAGCAGTTGAACCTCCTCGAATCCCCGCCCCAAGCTTCCGTCGGGCGGAACAGTTTTGCAGACCGCAACGGCGAGATCGACGGCGAGGTCGCCGAGGAGTTCTTTCCCCCAGAGGACTTTGGGGATTTTGACGACCATGAGGACTACGGCGAAGGCTCGGCGGACGAAGGAGACGAGGAGGATTTGTTCGATCGCCCCCTGTCCCGCGACTCCGGCAGCCTCGTCAAAATTTTGCCGCTCACCGAGGCGTCCCTGCCGAAAATCTGTTACCTGGTCATCGACCGCGCCTCGGAGTTGATCGTCAAACCCCTGAAAGCCTTCGGCGAGTTGGGACACATCCCCTCGGACGAAATTCAGGAAAAAACGTTGCCCGTGTTTGAAAATCACCGCGTCGCCAGCCGCTTTTCGGCGCGAAACCAGCGGGTGTTCAAGGTTCCCGACGGCCGGTTGCTGCAAAAGACGGCACCCTACTTGCAGGCCAAGGGCATTACCCGCCTGCTGATTGACGGCCAGGTTTATCGGTTCTGAGGGAGTGGGGAATAGGGAATAGGGAATAGGGAATAGGGGTACAGAGACTTCCTCTACTCCCCACTTCCCAATTAACCCCCGCTGACGGGGGGAATCAAAACGACTTCATCGCCATCTTCGAGGGGGGTTTCCGGTTCGGCGAACTCCAAGTTGATGCCGAACCGGGTCAAGGGACGCCAGGATTCGAGGTGGGGATGGTCGGAAATGGCGCGCGCGAGGAGATGGGAAACGGGGGTTTTGCGGGGGAGTTCCAGTTTCAGTTCCGGAGTCCCGTAGGCTTCTTGAAAGGCGGCGTACAATTTGACGGTGACGGTGATGGAGGGGTCGGACATGGCTGATTTGAATGGGACGACCGATAACAAGTTTGAAAATAGTGTACTGCGTTCTCCCGGGGATGAGGAACCCGTCCGACGAAAAAAGGGGCGTCGGGGTCATCTGCCAAGCAGACCGATCCGGCGAGTGGTGGCGTGGGGAAAGGGCGATCGCATCTCGTCACTTTCCGAGACCATTCGTTCTCGACGTTATCAAACCCGGATGATATAGTTGAGTTGAATATTTAGGGCGATCGTCGCCATTTCCTCCGTGGGAGCCATTTCCAAGTTATTAGCAGTCGTCAACCGGTCGGGACATCTTTGTGTCGGCGAGAAATCCGCCCTATCTCGCTCGACCGTCCGACCGCAAAATTGGATTTGTTGTTTTCCAGTTCTTTGATGGGAGATTGGGTCGGTTCTCGCGGGTTTACCTAATATTGGTGTTCAAATGATGAAACCATCGATTGAAAAGCGAACGGCGACTTCAGTCGCCAGTAAAATAAGTTGTCATTTTCTATTCTTTAATGTTAGAATTATCATGGAGGTGATAAGGATGTATGGATGTCAGCAAGAATTAA
>NZ_JAYFER010000332.1:0-312 GCF_055795065.1 Lyngbya sp. CCY1209 | reverse complement strand
ATTGAAGCGGGGAACGGAAGGCGATGAAGGAGAATCTGCTCCTAATAATTCGACCACTGCCAACCATCTATGACTAACCGAAAGGTGAACGTCCGCCATTAACCCTCGAAACGTTTAGGTATCGAAAACAGGTTGATTACGGTGCTGCTCGAATGAGTAAGTGGAAGAGTGGAAGGTTTTATCACACTATTCACACAGACCCTTAAAAGTACACCGGGGGAGAGGATGAGTCTACGGATGGAATACCCATACAGATGGAACGAATTAACCCCATACTGGCTCTTGTCCAATGGTCGATTAGGCAAGTAGTGA
>NZ_JAYFER010000331.1:0-251 GCF_055795065.1 Lyngbya sp. CCY1209 | reverse complement strand
CAATCAAAGCCCACACCGAAAAGGTTAAAGAGGTGATTAAGAAACACAAAACATCACCTCAAGCCGCCCTGATTAAAGAACTCAACCCCATCATTACAGGATGGACAAGGTACTATTCAGGGGTAGTCTCCTCGGAGATTTTCGGAAAGCTAGATAAAACACTCTGGCAACAATTACGGGCATGGGTAGTGTCACGATGCGGAAATGCCAAATACAAAACGCTCAGGAAATACTTCCGAACAGGAAAAGTG
>NZ_JAYFER010000330.1:0-227 GCF_055795065.1 Lyngbya sp. CCY1209 | reverse complement strand
CTGCCACCAATAGTCCGACCACTGCCAACCATCTATGACTAACCGAAAGGTAAACATCTGCCATGAACCCTCGAAATCAGAAGGTATCGAAAACAGGTTGACTACGGTGCTGCTCGAATGAGTAAGTGGAAAAGTGGAAGATTTGCCTAGCTATCCACACAGACCCTTAAAAGTACACCGGGGGAAAGGATGAGTCTAAGGATGGAATACCCATACAGATGGAACGA
>NZ_JAYFER010000329.1:0-309 GCF_055795065.1 Lyngbya sp. CCY1209 | reverse complement strand
TTGAGTAGCAATAATGGCGTCTAGTCAAACCAAAGGATTCGGCAAGCCGAAACCAACGGTCACTAAGAATGCATGGAAAGCTATCAATTGGGCGAAAGTCCAGCGGATGGTTTTCAAGTTGCAAAAACGTATCTATCAAGCGGCTCAATCGGGACAAGACGCAAAAGCTAGAAGGTTGCAGAGACTCCTTTTGAAGTCATACTACGCAAGGCTCCTAGCGGTAAGGCGAGTAACCCAAGATAACCAAGGCAAGAAAACAGCCGGAGTGGATGGAGTGATAGCGATATCCCCGAAACAAAGGTTCACCCT
>NZ_JAYFER010000328.1:0-621 GCF_055795065.1 Lyngbya sp. CCY1209 | reverse complement strand
AATGAAGTTTGGATAGCAGGTAATCATGGTCAATCTGGTCGAAACATTTGGCAATGTCGGCATCGAGGACGTAGTATTCCCCTTGATTAATTGCGACAAATATTCTGCCGATTGCATCAAGGGTTGAGCGTCCGGGTCGAAACCCATAGCTTGTCCCCTCGAATAATGGTTCCCAGTAAGGTTCCATTGCCATTTTGACCACGGTTTGCTTGGCTCTGTCTCGGATTGTTGGGATTCCCAGGGGACGTTTTTCATCCCGTCCGGGTTTTGGTATCCAGACTCTCCGTAACGGTTTGGCTTTGAAGTTTCCTTTGATTTCCTCAACAAGTTCAAACCTTTGTTTTGGGGATATTGCTATTACTCCATCCACTCCGGCTGTCTTCTTGCCTTGGTTGTCTTGGGTTACTCGCCTTACCGCTAGTAGCCTCACGTAATATGACTTCAAAAGGAGTCTCTGCAACCTTCTAGCTTTTGCATCTTGTCCCGATTGAGCCGCTTGATAGATACGTTTTTGCAACTTGAAAACCATCCGCTGGACTTTTGTCCAATTGATAGCTCTCCATGCATTCTTAGTGACCATTGGTTTCGGTTTGCCGAATCCTTTAGTTTGACTAGACCTCG
>NZ_JAYFER010000327.1:0-994 GCF_055795065.1 Lyngbya sp. CCY1209 | reverse complement strand
CATTCAGAACCGTGCATGAGACTTTCACCTCACACGGCTCCTAGTTCAGTCGTCTCGTTGTCATGAGTACGACTCTTACTTAGACTACCATCAATGGCAGTTTTGGCATCGTGACAGTGGCGGTGCAGCAATTGGAGGTTTTTGTAATCATCCTTTCCGCCGAGGCATCTCGGGATGATGTGGTCGGTCTCCACCTGGTCTTCGATGGTGAAGTGCTGTCCGCACCATTTGCATTTGCCTTTCTGGTCTTTTAGCAGTTTGGCTTCTCGGTTTGAGATTTCTGGTGATTTCCCTCTCCTCGTTGCCCAATAAGTCCAATTTCCGTCATATGTCGATGCGTTTGGTTTTACCAACGTGTGATAGACAATGGGAGTCCAGGCGTGTTTTTGGAGCCGTAGACCATCCTTAGTTTGGAATATCCACTTATCCTTCCTTTCATCCCCATTGCTCAATTTTGCCCTACCTGTTCGGTAGTATTTTCTGAGCGTTTTGTATTTGGCGTTTCCGCATCGTGACACTATCCATGCCCGCAGTTGTTGCCAGAGTATGCTATCTAGCTTGTTGAAAATCTCCTTGGAGACTACCCCCGAGTAATACCTTGCCCACCCAGTGATGATGGGGTTGAGTCTTTTAATCAGGGCGGCTTGAGGTGCTGTTTTATATTTCTTAATCACCTCTTTCACCTTTCCGATGTGGGCTTTGATTGCTTCCTTATCTGGTCTTATGTGGGTTACGAAGCCAAGCAGTTTACTGACTTTTCCTCCACTTTTACCAGAGACGTGTTTTCCGGCAGGATATTGCCTAATATTGAACCCTAGAAAGTCGAAACCAGGTGCGACCTTTTTTCCATTTACTTCAATTTCTTGAAGTGTATGACAGATTCTTGTCTTTTCTGGTTTCAATCGGAGTCCAATGGGCTTTAACCATTCAGAAATAGCAATCTTGCACTGTTCAATGATTTCGAGTTTTGGTGATATGACTACAAAATCATCGG
>NZ_JAYFER010000326.1:0-15552 GCF_055795065.1 Lyngbya sp. CCY1209 | reverse complement strand
AGATCTCCGGATTCAACAGTCGCTCGCCAGCCAGGGGGTGTGGCTATCGCGCGATCGCCACACACCCACACCCAACAGCATAAATGGAACGTCCCGAACTTCCCTCTTTCTTTTGAAATAAATCGATTTCCGATACCTAAGCCGAAAGGGTGATTTGAGAAGCGAGCAGAGGAATCAAATTGAATGGGGAGTCTGAGAATTTATTCTTATGCCTGCTGGCGGATGATGGCGGGGGCGATCGGGAGATAACCTGAAAACGCAAAATCAATCACTTCAAAAAAATTTCTGATGCTGCCACAATTATTTTCAGTTCCGACGGACATCGACGAAGGCAAATCTCAAACCTACCAACCCCTCAAGGGTGTCATCGTGGGGGCGGGACAAGTGGGAATGTCTTCCGCTTACTCCATGCTGATTCAAAATGTATTTGATGAAATGTTGGTGGTGGATGTCGATCGCAAAAAAGCCGAGGGCGAGGTCATGGATCTCAACCACGGACTGCCTTTCGTGGAACCCACGGACATTCGGGCGGGTTCCTGGGAAGATGCAAACGATCCGGATCTCGTCATTCTCACCGCCGGGTCCAAACAAAAACCCGGAGAAACGCGCTTAGATTTGCTGCAACGCAATACTAAAATCTTCAAAAGTATCGTTCCGGAGGCGGTCAAACACTGCCCCAACGCCATCTTCTTGGTGGTGACCAATCCGGTGGATATCATGACCTACGTTACCTTAAAAATATCCGGCCTTCCGAGTCACCGGGTTTTGGGTTCGGGGACGGTTTTGGATACAGCCAGATTTCGGTTTTTGTTGGCTGAAAAATTGGACATCGACCCCCGCAGCCTCCACGCCTACATCATCGGCGAACACGGCGACAGCGAGGTTCCGGTGTGGAGTAAAGTCAACATTGCGGGGATGAATTTATGCGACGGAAATTCCGGCGACCTCCCCGAAGATGAAAAGGAACGCCTGGAGCCCGTTTTTGAAGCGGTGAAAAATGCCGCCTACGAAATCATCGATCGCAAGGGGGCAACTTACTACGCGATCGGTTTGGGAGTCACTCAAATTGCCAAAGCGATCCTGCGAGATCAGCACCGGATTTTCACTGTCAGTCACCTGATCGAGGGCTTGCATGACATCGAGGATGTTTGCCTGAGTTTGCCCGCCGTCGTCAGTCGCCAGGGGGTGACACGGGTGCTCAATTTAGCGCTGAGTGATACAGAGAAAAAACAACTACAAAACTCCGCCAAAGTGATGCGAGAAAACATCGAAAAATTGGAGCTGTAATTCTAAATGTTGTTGCGCTTCAGCGCTTCCGATCGCCAGGGGAGTGCTGTCATCGGGAAAAGGACGAAATATTTTCACCCTTTCCCCACCCTCAAAAAAGAGGATAATCTTTTATTTTAGTAGCGGAACGTCGCCGCCAAAAGGGCGCGATCGGGCAGATTTTCCGGCTTGTCGGTGTAGACCGTCCCGCCATTCAGGAAGGTTTGAATCGCCGCGAAATCCAACAGATCGACATCGTGGGGATCGGGTTCCCGGTGCAATTCGATGGTATTGCTTTCGGGGTTAAACTGTCCCCACTGTTTCTCGCCCGTCGCCACGAACAGGGAATCCACCCGTTGATAATAAGCGGCTTTGATCACTTCCTCCATATTTCGAGAAGCCTGACCGTCGTTCCCCGCCAATTCGTGGTAGCGGTTCGTGGCTTTTTCCCGGTCAACTTTGAAGTATTGCGACATCACATTCCAAGCTTTATCGTGGAGTTCTTTCGGGGTCAGAATCTCCGAATTGACGGTGACGCATTCTTCAATTAAATGGGGGTAGGAATTCGCATCTCGATAGATGGGCAGCAGGTATTCGACCCCGGCCATAATCAGGGGCGCATTTTCTCCGTCGAGTGCCTTGCGAATTCCGGCATCGACCTTTTGGAAAAATCGCCAAATTCCGCCCTTGTCAGCCGTCGTCCCGACCCCGTGACCGTGAAAGATGAGGGATTTTCCGGCGGCGGGATTGGGGTTGCCGGTGTGCATTTGCACCTGTTCTTCCGGTTGGTCGTATTGGAGGGCTTCTTCCAAACTGGTGGGGGTGTCTCCGATATCGACTTCGTTGCTCTGATAACGGCTGGCTTGAAACAGCTTGATTTGATGCTGACTTAACGCCAAAATGTAGAACCGTCCGTTGTGGGTAAATAGCGGCATCAAGGGCTTGACATGGAAGCGATCGCCCACCGAAACCAACTCTTCAAAATACAGGGGAAGTCGGTAGTATCGGAACAGGTTCGGGGCGACAAAAATCACCAGCCCTTCGTTTTGGTGCCGCCAAAATTCCGGCTTGTCCAGTTCCATTGCGGGGGCGAGAAAGTCTTCCGCGTCGCTGTGGCGCCAACCCCGCCGTTCCAGTTGCCCGATCGCATCCGAAATCAAGTTCTTAAACCGGATCGGATCTTGACGAACCGGGGGGCCGGCTTTGTGGACGGGTAAGTAGATGGAAACGCAGGTATCTTCGCATTCCATCAACGTTTTCAGTTCGGCGTGAGATAACAGTGTCGGTGCGTTCATAAAATTCTCCTCAATAACATCGCGGATCGTCATTATTTCCAACCCATCGGTTGTTCGACTTCGGTTTCCGTTTTTTCGGCCCGGGCGCCGGGTTTGTCCACGATTTGAACGGTCGTCGCCTGGGGTCCGTTCGTGCCCATTTCGTCGGCGTAGGCAACGCCAGTCCCCACTTCCAGGCGATCAAAATCGTCGCTGATGACGCTATTTTTGTGGAAATAAACTTCCCGCCCGGAAGCGACAGATTTGATAAAACCGTGGTCGGATTCGAGTTTCGTGACGATCGCCATCATCTCCTGTTGGGGGTGGGTTTTCACCTCGCCCCGCTGCTTTTCGACCAACTCCACAACCTGGCGGCGGGCCGCTTCAAAGGCTTCCCGAATTACCGTTTCCAACGGCGTGTACTGGGTGCCGACGTCGGGGCTGCGATCGACCGCTAACTCGTGGCTGGGGGGGATGGTCATGTCGATTCTGACCCGGTAGGGGGTGCCGCTGTCGGGGCGATCGTGGGTTTTTTCCACCGCCACCCGGCAGCTACTCATGTAATCGCAAAACTTTTCCAGTTTGGCAATTTTTTCTGCGACCAAACTTTCGATCGCGTCGGTTTTTTCTAAGTTACGGTAAGTCACGTCTGTTTGGACTTTCATACTTCCTCCTGTTCGTATAAATCGGATATTTTGTAATGGTTCTATGGACAATATTCCAGATATTCTGCGGAGACGTAGCCCTGCAGGGGGGCGACGATCGGCACCCAGCCGTTTTGGCCGCGATCGCGGATGGAAACCGCCCGTCCGTCTTCCAACTGGGCGATCGTTTCGCCGCCGGGTTCTTCCCGCACGTTCAGCCTCGAATAAACGTCCACTTCCCGACAACTCGAAGTCGGAATATTGGGCAGCGGGCCGCTGCAATAGGTCAGATAATCTGCATTGACATAACCATTGACGGGAACTTCCACCGGCACCCAACCGTTGCGGCCTTCGTTGGCAATATAAACGGCTTGATCCGCTTCCAAAGTCCCCACGATTTCGCCGTCGGGCTCATCGAAAATTGCCACGCCGGAGGTGTTCGTTTCTCGACAGTTGCCCTCCGGGACGGTGGAGACAAATTCGCCCGGATTGCTGGCGGACGGTGGCAGGGGTTGCCGGCTCTGTTCGTCCCCCGGCGTCGCGCCGTCGCAGTAGCCCAAATTGGTGGCGCTGACGTACCCGCTCACCGGGCTTTCGATGGGGACCCAACCTCGATTTCCCTCGTTGGCGATGTAAACCTCTTGATTTTGCTCCAGAGTCCCGATCGCCTCTCCTCCGGGCTCCTGGCGGATGGTAACATCGGGGGTGATAATTTGCCGACAGTTGCTCCCCGGCACCGTGGACGAGGTGGACGGAACGGCGTCGCCGGGGATCGTCGGTGTCGCCTGGGCGACCGGTTGGGCGGGGGAAGAAATAGCCCCCGTACAATAGTTCAAATAGTCGGTGGAAACATATCCGTCCATCGGGGAACCGATCGCCACCCACCCATTTACGGGGTCTGTAGAAAGATAGACGTTTTCCCCATCTTCGAGTCTCCCGATTACCCGTCCGCCGGGGGTTTCCCTGACGTTGAGAGCCGTGTTCACGTCTACTTCCCGGCAGTTGACGGCCTGGGCAAACCGCCCGTTTTCTTCGGCTTTTGCCAGTCCGGGTAGGAAGCCGGCGGCCAGGGAATAGACCGCCGCCAATCCTAGGAAAATAGTCGAGTTATTTTTGAAAATCATCATTAATACAGTTTCCTTTATATCGCTTTTCTTATATTTCATTCTGGCAATTTTTGCCTCCGATCTCCTCCATCAGAAGTTGGATATTTTCAATTTTAGATGTAAAATATTCGGGAGGGCGGAGATGGAACGAACAAGTTTCCGAATGTCATGTCGCCGAGAATTGAGTGCGATCGCATTCCTCCCGGATGCCGGTCAGGTGAGGGATTGCTGACACGATCTCTCCAAACATCCGGCCCGAGGTATATAATTTTGATACCTTGTCTCGGTTATCCCAAATTTTTCCCCAACGATATCTAAGCGAGTGCTGTTTTTAAACCCCATCGATAGGAGAACGAATCGTCAATGAGTTCAGGTTCTAAAATTCAAAACCAACATTTAGATAAACTCCTTCAAGTTCTGGCCGCAATCCCCGAAAAAACATCTTTGGAAATTGCCATAACCCTCAATGTCGATGGCCTGATTGTTTCCGGTCGCATTATCAGCCAGCAGGCTTATTTTAAAGAATTGAAGAAATTGATAAAATTGGGAGACAAGCATCACGAAATTAAGCAAATACTGGAAGAATTAATCATTCAGTTTCAGGATCAGGTCAGGCGACATGAAGAAGAAGCCGTCAAACTCCCCCTCCCCGAATTCATCCACCTTAAAAATGCCAAGATGTACCCCAGCCACGGCCGGGGAATGCCCAGCACTCGGGAGGCGATATGGCGCGGCCGCATCAGCGAAGTGGGCGGATTTTCCCTCGGCGAAATCCTCTACGATTTGGACCAACTTCAAACCACGCCGTTTTCCGAGAAATAATAATTTAAAGTGGGGAGTCGGGAGTCGGGAGTCGGGAGTGGGGAAGAATGGACAATGATGATTAATTGATTTCCATTCTTCCTTCCCGATCGCTAAATACTCACCGGGGAACCGATCGCGCCCTGGGGACAACTTTTCCCTTCCAAAGCGTCCCGTTCTTCTGTGGTGAGAAAATCCTCCCGGGGGCGATCGCACACCCGCGCCGCCTCCGCCAGAACGTGGCCCCAACTGCACCGGTTCACGAACAGCATCCCCTCGCCATTCAGGGTCCCGCCGACATTCACAAATCCCAAAGCCGCCGTGCGGTTAAAACCGGTGTGCAGGGGTTGCAAAGTCCCCAGCATCGGTTCCGGGCGGGTGTGGGTGACGAACACCCGGGAGGGCACGGACTCCGGGTAAAGCGCCGCCACCAGATTTCCCGAGGCCGCGTGCTCCAACTCTCCCTCGTCCCGGGGGATGCGGAACCGCCCCGGTTCCACCATGTAAACCACCGAATGGGGCATCTCCCGTTCCGTCAGGCGGGCCGAAGCCTTCAGAACCTCCTGCAACTCGTAGGCGCCGATCGCCGTCAAAATCACCTGGGGCGAATCCTGCCGATACCCGGCCCAGCCCAGCTTTATCGCCCCTTGTTCGATCAATTGTTCCGCCTCTTCCCGACTGAAAAGATTGGCGATTCCCCGCTTGGAAACCACCACAGACCAAAACTGGCCGTGGGTTTGGTAGAGTTTCTGCATCAGCACCCCGACGCTATTGTAATCCGCCGGAAACAGCACCCGGGAGATGTCCGAAGGTTCGTTGAGCATCGCCTCCGACATCATCGGATCTTGGTGGGACTGTTCGTTTTTGCCGTTTTCCCAGGTGTGAGACGTGAGAATTAGGGGAATGGACAGCCAGTCCCGGGGTTGGCCGATGCCCTTGCGGTGTTTGGCGAAAATGATTTCCTGCCGCATCACCCCGTGCATTTTCGCCCCGAAGGCTTCGTAAGTGGCGATCAGGTTGATGCCGCCTTTATTCGCCAAAGCCGCGGCGGCGATCGCTTCTTCGTTGAGGGCCGTTATGACCGCGCCGTGGATGTCCTCGGGGATGCCCTCCTCCGGGTCGGTGACGCGGAATTTCAGGGCGTCGAGGGTGGTTTGCAGGCGGTTGGACTTCATCTCGTCCGGGTTGCCCACCCGGGGGCGCAGGTGGGGGTTGGCCCGCACCGTCGCCACGAACATTTTATCCGCCGCTTTCATGGGTTGGGAAGTCGTCCAGGCGGACCGGTCCATCCGGTTTTCGGGGATCGGTTGGAAGTCGGGTTCGGGCACTTCCCGCAGGCTGACGTCCCGCCACACCATCGGGTTGTCCCGTTCCAGGGGGCGATCGCTGTGGTCGTGGTTCTGGAATTGGGCGATCGCGGCGTCGAGCTCCTCCGGCGGCACCCACAGCTTCCGACTCCACTCGTTGAAAATCTGGGCGGCTTTGGTATCCTTGCGGGGGTTGCCTCCCAGCGGCAAGTTGTGGGCGAGGTTTTCCCCGGCGTTGTAGAACCCGGCCCCCTTTTGGGCCACGGCGATGCCGTAGGGGATGGGCACGGGATAATTAGCCTCTCCCCGTTCCACCGCTTTGGCCCCGGCTTCCAGGCGACTCTCGATTTCAAAGATCGCCCAGACGAAGGCCGCCGGATCGCCTCCGTCGAACACGATCGGATCGAAGTTGTTGAGTTTCAGGTGTTCTATCAACCAGTCGGTGCCGCCCTTTTGGGCCATCGTGCTCCGCTGGTCGATGCGGCGTCCGTTGTTGATCATGATCGGCGCCACCAAGCCGCAGTCTTGACTCCGCCACCACCGGGGCACCCAGTCGCTGCCGCGCTGTTCTTCAAAGGCGCCGTCGCTGAGGAACACCACCAACCGCTCGCCGGGGAGGGGGGTGTGGACGTATTCGAGTTGGACGAATCCCAGATAGCCGCCTTCGGCGATTCCCCCGGCGGTGTAGGGGTTGACGTGACTGCCGAGGGGGGAGTCCTGCCGCCCTTCTTCGTCGAGTTTGTAGGAGTAGAAGTCCCGGACGTAGCGGGTGAGGCCTTCGTCGCTGAGGTCGTAGCGATCGGCGTGGACGGGGTTGAGGTTATCTAATAATAGGTTCACGGAGTCGATCGCGGCGACGCAGTGTCCCTGTCCCATCATCCAACCTCGGGTGATGTGGGTGATGGCGTCGATCGCCATGTAGCCGGAATAGGCGGGGACCATATTTAATGAGCCGCCGGTGTGCCCTTCCGGTTTGGTTTTGAAGTCTTCGGGTTTGAGATCTCGCCCGTCCCGATAGATTTTTTGGGCATAGGTTTCGTGCACGACCAGCCACATCCCCGCGCTGGCGATGCGATCGAGGGCGTAGAGTAATTCCCAAAGTTCATCTTCGGGTATCCCCCGTTCGGCGAGGATTTCCGCCATGCAAAAAACCCGCTCTTGGGTTTCGGGGGTGTGTTCGATCTGCCCGTAACCCGCCGCCCAGCGATCGGCGCCGGGGTGCTTTTCTCGGAAGAGTTGGGTGCGATCGCCGCGGCGCACCGTCTCTATATTCTGGGTCTTAGTCATATTTTTTTACCTGAAGTTATACCGACATTTATCTCTGTCTCAACTTTTATCAGGTGCGGCAAATTTTTATCTCTGTTTTTGGTTAGATTTTTTCGGTTTCGGGTGGGATGGAAAATTTCGTTTTTTTTTGATGCGCGGCGGCGAAAAGGGGTTGACAGGGGGCGGCGATTTCGGATATGATGGGAACATCATCCTTCATGATGGGAGTGGTAACTGCAATAAAAAAATCGCGACTATTCCCATTATGAGAGTATGATATCAGAATTTTTGCAAAAAAGCTAGGCGATCGGCTGAAAAAAGTCGATTTTTTTGTTAAGAATTATTTCCAAAAACCACAGAGGCACTCCAGGACACGGAGGAGCGATCGTCATCCCCCCCGGCCCCCCTTTGTAAGGGGGGAGGTCGATTTTTGAGTATTTGACCGGATTTGATGTTAATCCTCTTTAGAGGATTTTTGCTGTGAGCTTGGGAATTGATTCCCGAGCGGGTCTATTCCTCCTCATTACCATTATTCTGGCTTTGACGGAGTTGGTTGAGGAGTTGCTCGAACTCCTGCATATAGCGGCCGTATTCGGTCCAGTTGTTTTGGCGCCGGGCTTCTTGGGCCTGCTGATATTTTTCCAAAACGGAATTGGTGAGTTGGGCGATATTTTCGGGGATTTGGGGTCGGGTGACGGCGGCGGGTGCGGGTTGTTGTTCTTCCGCCTGTTCGCCGAAGAGGAGGGCGAGCGATCGCTCCAAGTTTTCGGCCATCACGACTTCTTTATCGTAGGCGACGATCACCCGTTTGAGTTCCGGGAGTTCCCCCTGTTCCGCCCGCAGGTAGACGGGTTCGACGTATAATAAAGACTCCTCGATGGGGATGACGAGCAGATCGCCGCGGATCACTCTTGAACCCTCCTGACTCCACAGGGTTAGCTGTTGGGAAATGGTGGGGTTTTGGTCGATTCGGGCTTCGATCTGGCTGGGGCCGTAAATCACTTTTTGTTTGGGGAATTCGTACAATAATAATCGGCCGTAATCTTCGCCGTCCGATCGCGCCGCCATCCAGGCGATCATGTTGTCTTTGTTGACGGGGGTGAAGGGCAAGATCAGGACAAATTCTTCGCCTTCTTCTTCCGGCAGTTCCATGATCAGATAGTAGGGTTCCATCAGGCGTTGATTGCCCTCGTAAGCCTCCGTCGGGAACCGCCACAAGTCCTCCTGGTTGTAGAAGTTTTGCGGATCGCTCATGTGGTAGGCGAGGTAAATTTGGGCCTGGATGGTGAACAGATCTAAAGGATAGCGGAAGTGATCTTTGACATCGGCGGGGATCTCGTCTTTGGGGATAAATAAAGAGGGGAAAATTTTGCGGTAGGTTTCGAGGACGGGATCGGTTTCGTCCATCACGAAAAATCTCATGTCGCCGTTGAAGGCATCGACGACGACTTTGACGGAATTGCGGATGTAGTTGGCGTTGCCGCGGACGATCGCCTCGATATTTCCGCCTTCCAAAATCGCCCCGACGTTGTTACTTTGCAGCAGGGGTTTGGAGTAGGGATAGCGATCGCTCACCGTATAAGCATCGACGATCCAATATTGTTGGCCGCCGATAACCGTCATGTAGGGGTCGTTGTCCAGCCGCAAAAACGGGGCCACGCGGGCGACGCGATCGCGGATGTTTCGGTGGTAGAGGATTTTGGAATTCTCGTTAAAATAGCCGGAAATTAACAGGTTGAGATCGGCGCGATCGTAGGCGTAGGCCAGCCGCCGCCCCAGAGAACCAACGGACACGCCGCCGTCTCCCTCGTAGAATGTGAAGGCGTTTTCGTTGCTGCGGGGATAGTCGAATTCGGGGGTGTCGGTGTTGGTGAAGATATAAGTATTCGTCCGTTCGCCGTAGTAGATGGCGGGTTCTTCGATTTCGAGATCGACGGTGGAAACCGGGGGAATGTCGCGGATGAAGAATTCCGGCAAACCGTCGGGGGTGATTTGGTTGACGGGACTCATCACTAACCCGTAACCGTGGGTATATTTTAATCGCTGGTTGACCCAAGTTTGGGCTTCGGCGGGTACCTGTTCGTAGACCAATTCTCGGGGGGAAAGCATCACCTGCCTGTAATTTCCATCGAGGGTGTAGCGATCGATATCGACATCGTTGAAACGGTAGTAGAGGCGGATTTCTTGGAGTTGGCGGTAGGTACTCAGCAGGGGCCGGTAGTCCCACAGGCGGATGTTGCGGATGGTGGTTTCGTTGTCGTCGAGGGTCTGGCGATCGATGTCGCTTGCGGCTGGAAAATCGCGCCGTTCCACGTTGGGGAGGTCGTAGGCTTTTTGGGTAAATTCGATGTTGTGGGCAATGTAGGGCCGTTCTTTTTCCAGTTCGTTGGGTTCGACGACGATTTTTTGTTGAAAACTGGGATAGACGCTGGTGAGTAAAACCAGGGCGACGAGGTAAATGCCGAGGCCGACGATGGGGAAGGTGAGGCTATTTTGCCAGATGGAAAAGATGAAGGAACCGGCCAAAACGATGGAGAGTCCGGCCATCACCCAGTCGGCGAAAATGCGGGCGTGGACGTCGGTGTATCCGGCGCCGAATACGACTCCATCGGCATTTAAAAGCAGTTCGTAGCGGTCGAGTAAAAAGCCGATCGCGACCGTGACGGCGATCGCGGCCATTAAAATACTGATGTGGGTTTTGGCTTGTCCGGTGAAAAAGTGTTTCCAGTCGTAGCGGCCGCGAAATTGTCCTTTTAATAAATAGATGGCGACGGCGATCGCCAGTCCCCAGACAAACAGACTCAACAGCCAGTCCTGGAGGGTTTCATAGAGGGGGAGTTGGAAGATATAAAACCCGACATCTTGGTTATAAATCGGGTCGGCGATCGCGAATTGGGACTGATTCAAATATTTGAGAAAAACTTCCCAGGAGTCGTAGGCGACGGTGGCGGCGCCGAGGGATATCGTGAAAATCAGAAAGACGGCGACGACCCGCACCAGGCCGCGGCTGTAGGGTTCAAATTCCGTCCCCTCCAAAAACTCGAAGCGGCGGTGGCGGGTGAAGTGTTGGGCGATCGCGTAATTTCCCCCCAAAAAGGCGGCGTACAAAACGAATCCCCCCACCCACAATAAAATCTGCCAGGTGATGCGGGTCCAAAACACCGAGGCGAAATCCACCGCATCGAACCACCACGCCTCGGTTAACAAGTGAACCAACGTCCCCGACAACGTGAAGCCCAGGAGGGCGATCAGGACGACGGCGATAATAATTCGATCTCGAAGTTTCATATTATGGTGGTGCGCTGCAATCTGTGGACGTTCCCCCCTCCCTACACCCTACACCCTACACCCTACACCCTACACCCATCATCGGGCGCTGCTGGTGAGGGCGGGTTCGGCAAACTCCGAGGCGACATCGGGGAAATACAGTCGGGTGACGTATTCTTTCACCATGCGATCGGTGTTGAATTGGGGTCCGACGGTTTTGATCGAGGCTTTCATCATGTCGATCCACCTGCGGGGGAGGTGGTCCCCGTCGCGATCGTAGAATTGGGGGACGATCTCGTTTTCTAAGAGATGGTAGAGGTGTTCGGCGTCCCGGCGATCCTGTTCTTCCCGGTCTTCGGGGGAGGGATTGTGGTCGTCGGTATCGGCAAACGTGCGATCGCCGATCGCCCACCCGTTGAGGCCGCGACCCTCGGAGTCCGCCCGGTAGGCTTCGTTCCACCACCCGTCCCGGATGCTGCAGTTGAGTCCGCCGTTGAGGGCGACTTTCTGGCCGCTGGTGCCGGAGGCCTCCAGGGGACGGCGGGGGGTGTTCAGCCACAGATCTACCCCCCAAACTAACATCTTGGCGGTGAGGATGTCGTAATCTTCCAGAAAAACCACCCGGGACCAGATGTCCTCGTCGTGACTCCACTCGATCAGCCGCTGCATGATGCGTTTGCTTTCGTCGTTGGCGGGGTGGGCTTTTCCGGCGAAAATAATTTGCACGGGCCGATCGCGATCGCGGAAAATATTAAACGCCCGTTCGGGATCTTGCAAAATCAGATCGCCGCGCTTGTAGGGGCTGAACCGGCGGGCGAAGCCGACGGTGAGGGCGTCGGGGTCGAGGATGCGATCGCAGGCTTCGATGTATTTCGGATCTTCCCCGCGATCGCGGCGGGCCTGTTTGAGGCGGTTGCGGGTGTAGATGACCAATTGTCGCTTCAGCAGGCGGTGACGCTGCCACAAATCGCCCTCGGGGATGCGGTCTATCCCCCCCCACATTTCCAGTTCGCAAGCCCGCTGCGCCCAATTTTCGCAGAGGTGGCGGGCGTACAGGGAGGCCATCAGCGGCGAGATCCAGGTGGGGGTGTGGACGCCGTTGGTGATGGCGGTGATGGGGACGTCCTCCACGTCGCGATCGGGGTAAAGGACCGACCACATCCGGCGGCTGACTTGGCCGTTGAGTTGGCTGACGCCGTTGGCGATCCGGGACATCCGCAGGGCCAGAACGGTCATGTTGAAGGGGTCCCAGGGGTCCCCCGGTTTCCTCGCCCCCAGATCCAGGAACGCATCCCGGGACAGTTGCAAGTCGGGCCAGTAGTGGCAGAAGAAATCGTCGATGAAGTCGGGGGAGAAGGTGTCGTGGCCGGCCATGACGGGGGTGTGGGTGGTGAAAACGCACTGTTTCCGGACGGCGGTTTGGGCCTCCTCGACGGATTCGCCGGTTTTTGCCATCCGCCGCCGCAGCAATTCCAGGGCGGCGAAGGCCGAGTGTCCCTCGTTGAAGTGGTAGATGGAGGGGTGCAAATTGAGGGCTTCCAAAAGGCGGACGCCGCCGATGCCGAGGAGAATTTCCTGGCCGATGCGGGTGTTGTCGTCGCCGCCGTAGAGGGTGTTGGTGAGGGTGCGATCGAGGGGATCGTTGTCGTCGCGATCGCTATCCAACAAATACAAATTCAGCCGGCCCACCCGCACCCGCCAAACCTGGGCGTTAACCGGGCGACGGCGGATTCTGACTTCGACGGTGAGGGGATTTCCGTCGCCGTCTCGCACCAATTCTAGCGGCAGTTCGGAAAAGTTTCGGTCCGGAAATACTTCTTCCTGCCAGCCTTCGGAGTTGAAATGCTGTTCAAAATAGCCGTGGTGGTAGATCAAGCCCACCCCCACCATCGGGATGCCCAAATCGGAGGCGGATTTGAGTTGGTCTGCGGCCAAAATTCCCAGGCCTCCCGCGTAGGTTTTCAGGCAGGGATGCAATCCGAATTCGATGCAAAAATAGGCGATGGGTTCGTCCGGGGTGAGGTCGGGGAAGCCTTCTTTCGCCCAGGTTTCCCCGGCGTTCATGTAGTGCTGAAATTGTTCTCCGACTTGGCGCGATCGCTCCCGGAACGTCGGGTCGGTGGCGACCTGCATCAGTTGGGTTTCGGGGAGTTCCAGCAAAAATTTGACCGGATTTTGACCGCAGCGGTCCCACAGTTGGGCGTCGATATCCCGAAACAGGGAGGTCGCCTCGGACGACCAACTCCACCAAAAGTTAAATGCCAGATCGACCAAAATATTTAAAGCCGGGGGAAGTTGCGATCGCAGTTGCGCTTTTACCGAGTGTTGGGGTTCCGTCATTTTCCCGCATTAAAATTGCTGCAAAGGTTCTGGAGTGCCCGCCGATTCCGGGGGGTTGCAAGGCTGCGGATATCCAAAATTTACCTTTAGCCTAGAGGCGAGGATCAAAAAATTACATCCCCCCAATGGTAGAGTTTGGAATTGAAAGCCGGTGGGGGCGCGGGGCTTGCGCCCAATTTTAAAAAATCTATCTATCGGTGTAAAATACCGGGCGACTCCCGTGATAAAACAAGATAAAAAGACAATGGGAGTCGATGTGTCGTGACTCAATCCGACTATAAAAACCTACTCGATACGTTATTAGAATTGCGCGAATCCGTCTGCGAAGATGGCGAGAAACTGTATCAAAAATGGGAACCCAACATCTCGCGGCGGGCGTTTCAAATTAGCGGACAGAATTTGGCGAACTACATTATTTTCCGACAGCACGATTTGCGAGGGATGCAGCGGGATTTGATGCCCCTGGGTTTGTCGTCCCTGGGCCGCTGCGAGTCCCGGGTGCTGCCGAATTTGGACGCCACGATCGCCTCCCTGGGGGCCATTTGCGGGGTCGATGACGGCAACTTGCCCTCCCACCCCTCCGCCGACACGTTCTTCGAGGGGGAACACCTGCTGCGGCACCACACCGAAAAGTTACTCGGCGCGTCGAATCACGATCGCTGGGTGCGGATCATGGTGACGCTGCCCTCCGACGCGGCGGAAAATTACGAATTTTTCCGGGAAATCCTCAACCGGGGGACCAACTGCGTGCGGATCAACTGCGCCCACGACGGCCCCGAGGCGTGGGAAAAAATGGTCGAGCACCTGCGGCGGGGGGTGGCGGAGACGGGGCAACCCTGCCAACTGCTGATGGATCTCGGCGGCATCCAGGCCCGGACGGCGGACACGATCGCCCCGGACCCGAAACAGCGGCGGTTGCACATGGGCGATCGTCTGTTGATGACCCGGGACAAACCTGAACCGCGATCGGATCTGGAATTCCAGGCCCGGTGCACCATCCCCGAAATTTTAGACCAACTTCAGGTGGACCAGACGGTGTGGATCGACGACGGCAAGTTGGGGACTCGGGTGGAGAAAATAGCGCCGGAAGGGATATTTTTGAAGGTGATCAAAGCCCGCCCCAAAAAGGGGGAGAAACTAAAAGAAGACAAGGGCATCAATTTTCCCGACACGGAATATTACTACGATTCTCTGACGGAAAAAGATTTCCGAAATTTGGATTTTATCGCCGAACACGCCGACTTGGTGGGGCACTCTTTCGTCCAGGAAGTGGCGGATTTGCGACGACTGCAGGACGAGTTGAAAAAGCGGCGATCGGCCGAGTGTCCCATCGGAATTATCGCCAAAATCGAAACCCACGCCGCCATCAAAAACCTCCCGGATCTGATCGTCCAGGCGGCCGGCAACCAACCCTTCGGCGTCATGATCGCCCGGGGGGATCTGGCGGTGCAAATCGGCTACCAGCGGATGGCGGAAATGCAGGAGGAAATCATGTGGATGTGCGAAGCCGCCCACGTCCCGGTAATTTGGGCGACCCAGGTGTTGGAAAAGTTGGCGAAACAGGGGGTTCCGTCGCGATCGGAAATCACCGACGCGGCGATGGCGCAGCGGGCCGACTGCGTGATGTTGAATAAGGGTCCGTTCATCCCGGAGGCGGTGAGTATTTTGGACGACGTTTTGACCCGGATGCAGGAACATCAGATGAAGAAAACCCCCCAACTGCGAGCCCTCAATTCCTGGAGTGAATTGGCATCAATTTAAAAGCCCCAAACCCGTTGTTGCGCTGGGGCGCTTAAAGCCCAAAAAAAACCGGTTTCGATTTGAGAAACCGGCCTATTGACTTAGGAGAAAAAATTATAGTACCAACCGTGTTTCGGATTTAGCTGGCAGGCATGGTTCCAGTTTGGCTGTTTCCCGCGCCGCCCTCGGGGTTGACGTACCATTTGCCGTCTTCACCTTCGTGATACTGGCTTTTGAGAGAATTCCAGGCGATCTGACGGGCTCCATCTTCGCTGATGCCGTCGGAGTAGGCGCTGTTGAACGCCGCCCGGAAAATTTGCTGGGCGCCTTGGGGCAACTGTTGCTTCAGTTCTTCCGGCAGTTCTTGGATAGTTTCGTAAGGCATCTTATTTTAGCCTCCTTTTTTATCAAATTTTCTCTCCCTCCAATTAAGCACATATTTTCGATACCCGTCATCTATCCGAAGTTATAGCAACGAGCGCTCACGTGGTTACAGTTGAAATGGGGTCAGAAATTTTCAAACCCTTATAGAAAAGCCGTT